>JAUYGA010000209.1 GCA_030690755.1 Nanobdellota archaeon | reverse complement strand
GCCAGGCTTTATGCCAAGCAAGGAAACAATTATTCCTATTATTTTCGGAAAATGAAGCTGATATGTACCATCATCTCTAAGGTATATTTTATAATCAATTTTTCCAAAAAGCATTTTGGCAGATTTTAGCACTAGATTTATTAGTTGTTTTTCTTTGTTGTTGTATCTTACGTTTAATTGTTTGTTTAGTTCTCCATCACCCATTATTGCAGCAATAAATCTGGCGCCTTCTTTTGTTTCAAAATTGAGTGGGAATTTGGGTTTTTTAATACCTATCTCAGTGCTGCGCGCGCTTGTTATATTCTCTATTTCTTTTTCGAATTCCTCCATAGGTATCTCAAAATTTATCAAAAATTTTTTTATGAAATAAAGAGAAACTTTGTTTTTATTTTCAATCCTATACAGTTGATCTTTTGTGGATTTTGGTAGAATGGTATTCGATTTTTTAATTATATTTCTCACATCTCTGATCCATCTTTCTTTAATTCTCACATACACATTTCCTGAAGGAATTTTACTTAAGCCTATTTTTACCATTTTACTACCTAAATACATATTTCAAAAACAACAATGTTTAAATATTTTTCCAATTAATGTCAAGATTATATGGTAAAACAGGTAATAGAGGCTTCGGAAGCAGTTGCTTTAGGAGTTAAGTTATGTAAACCATCTGTAATTGCAGTCTATCCGATAACACCACAGAGGGTTTAACTTTTTAGACCCGTGGATACGCATATTCCGGAAAGACTTGCAGATTACATGAATGATGGCGAAATGGATGCAGAGATGATTTACGTTGAGTCAGAGCATAGTGCAATCTCTGCATGTGTTGGCGCTTCTGCAGCAGGCGCCAGAACATTCACAGCTTCTGCATCTCAAGGCCTTGCGCTAATGCATGAAATCCTGTTCATAGCTTCAGGACTTCGGCTTCCGATAGTCATGGCTGTGGCAAACAGGTCATTGTCAGCTCCTTTGAACATATGGAATGACCACCAAGATTCTGTCTCTTCAAGAGATGCAGGCTGGATACAACTTTATGTTGAGAGCTCGCAAGAGGCGGCAGACACAATAATACAGGCATATAAGATAGGAGAAAATTCAAAAGTGCTCCTGCCAGTAATGGTTTGCTTGGATGGATTTACATTGAGTCATGTTTATGAACCAGTAAATATGCCTGAAGAAAAAGATGTTTCTGAATTTCTGCCAAAATTAAAACTGCCTTATACGCTTGACCCAAAAAATCCACTGACTTTCGGAGCTGTAAGCTATCCTAATACATTTATGAATTTTCGAATGAATCAACAAGAAGCAATGGATGATGCCAAAAAAGTGATAAAGGATGTTAATAAAGATTTCAAGAAAAAATTCGGAAGAGCATATGGCGACGGACTTATTGAGACATATAAACTCGATGAAGCAAAATATGCCCTGATTGCAATGGGAACTGTATGCTCAACAACAAGAGATGTTGTTGATGAGATGAGAGCAAATGGCAAAAAAGTCGCTCTTATCAAAATAAAAAGTTTAAGGCCGTTTCCAGATGAAGAGCTAATTGAAGCGGTAAGAAACCTTAAAGGGGTCGCAGTGATAGACCGCGCAATATCCCCAGGTAATGCGCCACCACTATATTCAGAAGTAACTGCTGCGCTTAAAGATTCAAAAATAAGGATAAAAGGATATGTCGCTGGCCTTGGCGGCAGAGATGTTACAGAAGAGATAATAGAAAAGGCATTATTGAATGTTGAGATAGGAAAAGATATCGAATGGCTTTTTTAGACGCTGTTGTTTTAGAAACTTGTTAAGTAATCAAATTTCGCAGTTTAAAAAAAGGTGAGATTACGGAAATTGAAAGTGTTATAAAAGACATAAACAGAGATGTTTGTGTGTACTGCAGAACTGATTTGACAAATGCAGACTGGGTTTCAGTCCATGACGGAGGTATGCATTATAAGGCTGCCAACTGCCCTTGCTGCAATGTCCAGATAAGGCTCAAAGCAGGATTTGATGGTTCAGGACATGATGACTGGAGCGGGAAAAAGCAGAAAAAATTCAGAAACACAATAAGAACCCTTGACACATTGGATTTTAAAGTCATAAGCGAAGAAAGAAAAGTAACAAAACCTGAATCGAAAAGTAAAGAGTAAACAAAATAAATTGAAATAAAATAAATTGAAATAAAATAAATCAAAATGGCAGAAAAAAATACAAAAAACATGAAAGAGAAAGTTCCAGAAAAGAATCCAGAGAAAAGTCCAGAAGAAACTCCTATCGTTGATGAGCTTCAAGACAAAATAATAGGCATACCTAGAATTGAACTTTTTGCGCAGGGCCATCGAGCATGCACTGGCTGCGGTTCTGTTCTTGCGATGAGATACATTTTGAAAGCATCTGGAAGAAATGTAATTGTATGTCATGCGACCGGATGCATGGAAGTTGTGTCATCACCATATCCTGAGACTGCATGGAAAGTCCCGTGGATACATGTCGCTTTTGAAAATGCAGCAGCTGTAGCATCAGGCGTTAGCAGAGCATTAAAAGCGCAAGGCAGAGACAAAGAAGTTAAAGTCATGGCTGTCGGAGGAGATGGCGGAACATTTGATATTGGGCTACAGGCGCTATCGGGCGCAGTTGAAAGAGGAGAAAATGTCTGCTATGTTTGCTACGACAATAGCGCTTACATGAATACTGGAGTGCAGAGGTCAGGCGCAACAGAAAAATATGCTGCGACAACAACAACACCTGCAGGAAAAAAGATTCACGGGAAAACAGACTATAAGAAAAATATGCCTTTCATAATGGCAGGCCATGGAAACTGTTATGTTGCAACAGCAAACATTGCCTATCCTGTTGACCTTATCAAAAAAGTAAGAAAAGGCCTTGAAAGAAACGGCCCAGCTTATATACAGATATTTTCGACATGCCAGCCAGGATGGAAGCATGCAAACCATACTGCAATAGCGATATCTAAACTTGCATTTGAAACAAATTTTTATCCTTTGTTTGAGATAGAACAGGGAGTTCTTAAATTATCAATGAAACCTACACAAAGAAAACCTGTTGAGGAATTCTTTAAGACTCAAGGAAGGTTCAAACATTTGGTGAAAGAAGAGATTGATGAGCATCAGAAACACATAGATGAAACAATGGTCGAATTGGAGAAGATGCAGGAACATAAGATAAGGATCAATGTCAGATAGTTAAAGATAAATTTTAGATAGTTCTAGTATTGTTTGTTATAATTGAAATGAAATTAGAAATTCTGATAAAAATAGAGATTAAAACAGTACGTGCATAGCATCTTAAAAATTCTGGTTTGTTTTGTCGAGGGAGCTACGTT
>JAUYGA010000208.1 GCA_030690755.1 Nanobdellota archaeon | reverse complement strand
ACTTAATTCGGTACTATACAGGGAAAGTTTATAGAGTGATAAACTTATCTACTAATTTAGCATCTGTTAGTACTTAGTTAGTATTGGTATGCAAATCTATCTAATAATTTAGTAGTAATTAGTATTTAGCTAGCAGTATTTTAAACAAAGCAGATAAATCGTTGAAGAAAAGTTTAGTCAATGTTAATCTCGAAGATTATTCAGGCTTGCTTAACTTCCTATATTCTGAATTTAACAGCTCTTATTGGAACACCTTTTTAGTTTAGCTTTCTTTGAAATATCCCTGGGAATCTTAAACCAGTAATCGCTAACACTAAACTATTGTCCACAAAATAGAAAAATTTATATAGATTGTGGACAATATGTTCTATATGCCTTATATCGACAGAATAAAATCAGGGAAAAAGACATTTTATTACCTAGGCAAAACCATAAGGATTGATAGAAACAAATGGAAAAAGATAAGGATAAAACTAGGAGAAAAAGAGCCTACAAGAGAAGAAATAGCTTCCAAATTAAAAGGAATGAAACTGGAAGAATACAAAATCTACAATGAAGATTATCTTGACGCAAATAAGCTGGAGTTCATTGATGATTTCAAGGAAGTCTACAAAAACCACGTCAAGAGCATCCCTAAAACAATTCTTGAGAAAGAAGAGTCTGATTTCTTAATACGCTTTACATACAACTCAAACGCAATCGAAGGCAACAGGTTGACATTAAGGGATACTTATCTGATTATTAAGGAAAAACAAATACCGTCAGGAGCTTCGCCAAAGGATTACAATGAGGCTCTCAATGGCAGAGAAGCTTTTGATTTGATAAAAGAATATGACAAAAAATTGAATATAGAATTTATTGCTAAACTAAACTATGTTCTTACTAAAAACACAGGGGTTATATATCCTGGAAGAGTAAGATTTTTTCCTGTTAAAATAGAAGGAACAGATTTCAAGCCGCCGGAAGAAAAAGAAGTGCCAAAGCTGCTCAAGAAAATGATCAAGTTTTATTATGAAAACAAAAACAAGCTCCATCCTTTTGTTTTGGCCTGCCTTATGCATGCTCAGTTTGTTGAAATCCACCCGTTTGAAGACGGAAACGGCAGGACAGGAAGGGCATTGATGAACTGGGTCTTGATGAAAGCAGACTATCCCAAGCTTTTTGTGCCTGTGAAACAGCGCCAAAAATATTATCAGGCGATAGATTTGCATAATGAGAAAGACGTAAAAGGGTATTGCGAGAAGATGTTTGAAGTGGTTGTTGAGCAGTTTGCAAACCCCTGACTATTGTCCACAAATAATGTTTTCTTAACTAAAATGTGGACAATAGATTTTAGCGCTAAAACTCTTTGAAAATACGAAAGGTTTATATATAACATTAACATGTTAATGTTATAACATTAACGTGTTAATATAAGATGGAATCGAGAACATTTTACGATAGGAAACATGAAATTAAGTTGTTAAAAGATGAATTTGCTAATTTGCAGTCTGGTAAAATGATTGTTATTTATGGCCGACGCAGGGTAGGAAAAACGGAATTGATAAGACAATTTATCAAATCAATCCCTGAAAATAAGATTTACTTTTATGTTGATTTAGTTGAAAAACAAGGAATATTAGATTCGCTTTCAAAGACTGTGCAGGAACAACTTGGTGAGACGCGAAAATTCGCGGATTTCAGCGATTTTCTGGATTTTGTCGCATCAAAATCAGATAATAGTTTTGTTTTGGTAATTGATGAATTTCAGAGATTCCTGGAAGTTTCGCCTCAATTCATAACGCAATTGCAGAACTATTGGGACCAGAAACTAAAGAATAAGAAACTTATGTTGATTTTGGTAGGTTCATCGATAGGTATGATGCAAAAGATAACAAGCAGCAAAGCAGGCGCTTTATACGGAAGAGCAACAAGAATAAAAATATCCCCTTTTAAATATGCTGATTTTAGATTGATGTTTAAAGAGCTAAGTGAAGAGGAAAAAATAATTGTTTATGCCGTGTTTGGCGGAACCCCTTACTATCTGGAAAAAGTCAAAAAAATAGAAGGAAATATTCATAAAAAAATATTCGAATTACTATTAAAAAAAGGCGCTGAATTATTTGAGGAACCTAAAAATTTGCTCGAATATGAGAATGTAAGAATACGTGCCAAATATAACTCGATATTGCAAGCTGCTTCAGCAGGCAAGGAGAATGTCAAAGAAATACAGGACTTCACAGGCATTGATGTAAATACTCTGCCTGCATATATCAAACGGCTGGATGAACTTCTAGAACTTCTCGGAAGAAAAGATCCTGTGCTTGGCAAGGAGAGGCTTGGAAGGTACAAGCTAAAAGATAATTTTTTCAGCTTTTGGTATAGATTCATATTTCCTAATCAGACTGCTCTCAATATAGGCAATACCAAAATAGTAGAAGAGGAGATAAAAGAGAATATTAACTCTTATGTTGGACGAATTTTTGAAGATATCTGCAAAGAGCTGCTTATTGGATACCTAAACAAAGGATTAGATTCGTATGCTCTTGACTTTGAAAATATTGGCAATTGGTGGAACAGAACAGGGGAGGAGATAGATATTGTTGCGTATAATCGCAAAACCAGAAAAATGCTTGTTGGCGAAGTAAAGTGGACTAATTCCCCAACAGACATAGATATTGTTGACAGCTTGGTGAGAAAATCAAAGCTAATAAACTTTGCTGGAGAATATAAATTTATATTCATCTCAAAAAGCGGGTTCACTGTAAAGGCTCTTTCAAAAATAAAAGAGATGAATGCGATTGCGCTGGATTTAAAAGATATTGAAAAATTGTTTGATAGGATTTGATGTGATTATAAATTTCTTTTTATTCTCTCGCGGTATTTTAGCAGGGGTAGAAAGTTCAGAAGTATGCTAGTGAGCTGGATTATAGATTATATGCGCAAGCACTATTGGCCGCAAATAATGATTTCTTAAAGAAAATGCGGGCAATAATTTCGCGCAAAACCAAAAGATTTAAATATGTTTCAATAATTAGAACAATTGTTTCAAAAATGAGAACAATATTAAATGACCGAACGTTGGCAATACTGGATCTGTTCTATCAGAACAAGAATCAGCCTATCCATTTAAGAGAAATATCCAGAAGAATAAACCTAAGAGAAGGCTCATTGACAAGGCATTTAAACCAGCTCATTAAATATAAAGTTCTGCTTTTCAAAAAAGAAGGAAATCTTAAGCTGTTTTATGTCAATAAAGAATCAATCCCTAAAATATTTCCTTTGTATGACCAAGACCGATTTGAAAAACTGGCCTCATTAAGAAAAAATGCAATAAAATACTATCTTGACAAATTGAGCAACAAACCCGTCTTTTTGATATTATTCGGTTCTACGGCAAAAGGCTCTGCCAAAGAGACGTCTGACATAGATATAATTGAAGTATATAATACGAAAGTTGATAATTCTGAAGCCAAAAAGTATGTTAATGCTCAGACAGGACTTCATATCAGCGCGTTCCAGATGACCTTTAAGGATTTTGTCAGGGAATTAAAGCTTAAAGAGGACCATGTTATCCAGGCAGGACTAGAAACAGGTTTTCCTGTCTATAATCAAAATTATTTTTATGAGGTGCTAAATAATGAACGAGTTTGAGCTGAACAAACTGCTGAGCGATTCAAAGAAGCTTGACGACAAAATAAGATTTTATCTGGACAAAGAAATTTTAGTAAAGCAAAATGCACAGAAGAATGAAATCTTAGGTCATATAGCGAAAGCTGAACATAATCTGGAATTCATTAACGATATTAAGAACGACTTTAATGACTGGATTTTAGTTGCCTGCTATTACACTTCATATCATATGGCTCTTGCATTAATATTGACGAAAGGATATTACTCAAAGAACCATGATGCCACATTGTCTTTTTAATTAAGAATTTTTACAAGAGAGAATTATCCAAAGAGGATTTTGAACTGCTTAATAAGTTCGACGCTGAAGACATATTATTTTACGTTCAGAGCATGAAACAGAGAGAAGACGCTTCTTATTCGACAAAGATAATTTTTGATAAAAAGAATGTTAATGATATAAAACTAAAAACGCTCTTTTTTGTCAACAAGGCAAAGGAGATTATTAAGTCATTGAACTTGTGAAAATCCCTTTGTTAAGAGCAGATAATCTGCTGAAAGAAAAAACCCTGAATGACAAATCCAAAAAAACTCAAGCAGCCTTCTTGACAGGCCTGTATTTTTCAGGTGCAACTCGGACGTATAACTGAAGCAGTTGTTGCATATCATAGATATTGTCTAAGGTTTTATTCATGTCTGCTGCATCTGCAGGCGAGCCATAATCACCGACTGTCTTTTTAAGGAACCTCTTGATAGTATCTGGCTGGAACTCTGCTGCCTGCATTGCTATCGCATTGGTGACCTTGTTGGTTTGGGCTTTGACCATCTCATCAAACTCGCCCTTTAATGTTTCAGCGCTTATCCTGCTCATATGTTTAATTCTCTGTTTTATGGCATAGCTTGTTGTGCCAAACTCTGTCTGAAGAAGGCTGTCAAGAGCAGATTCGTTTCCAATCTTCAACTCTTTAAAGTTCTCAAACTCAGCTTTGCTCAAAGAACCATATTTATCTCTTAGAAGATGCTCTGCAAGATAATTTGAGAACATGTCAGCTAATTTCTCTTTTTGCTCCTTTCCCAAATCTTGGTTGAAATAAGGCTTTCCATCTCTAACTTCAACAAAATCCGGATTCTGATAAAGCCGAAAGAATAATCCATCAACAATTTTATTTATCTTCCTTGATTCCTGCATTGTAGCAAGCTCAATGGCTATTTTCTCTAACTGTGCTTCTTCCTGTTCTGCGCTCAAGATATCACCTTTTTAGAGTATGTTGATGAGATACATTATAAAGTTTTCTTTTTTGGAAGCTATACGTTCTGGAATGTTAGATTATTTCAAGTATGCTAATAAAATTAACGAGAAAACAACACTGACGCTCGGCGAGGCGGGGGATGCCCCCTTCGGGGTGCTGAGCAGGGTACGACGAACAAAGTGAGGAGTGACCGTCGAGCCGTCAGTGGTGTTGTTTTCGAGCGATATTTGGTGTCAAGTAAAAATAGGATAATCAATTTTGATACTGTTCCTATTCCAGATTGCGCTTTTTTGGACATTTTAAAACAAGAAAATATAAAAAGCCAGCCAATATATACGCTCATATGGCAAAAAAGAGGGATGGCCTAGAACGGCAGAGTAGGCAGCTTAACAAAAAAGCTTTATCGCAGATAGACTGGATAATGAGTTTGACCTTGTTCATGTTCTACCTCATATGGTTTTTTGTATACTTGATACCGATAATTTCTCCGCCACTAGAGCAGTCATCTTCAAATGAAATATATGATAATTTCAAGGCAGAAACAACTTGGACTGTCACAAAAATACCAGTCATATTCTTCAGTAATATTTCAGGGCCGGACGAGATAATTTATGCAGAACTCGCGAGTGAATTTGGGAAAGGCAACACCACTTTGATAACGGGAGCGACAGGCCAGACTTCTCAGCAGGATTTCATAATTGAGGAAGGCAAGATTTTTTTCATATCAAACATAAGCAGCGGCGCAAATGTATATATGCTGATTAATTCAAATTCAAACTATACGTCTGCCCAGGATTTCGGAGACATCACATCAAATCAGACAAGAACAATAATCAACAGCAAAAGCATTAAAGCGGAGTTCTCTAGCAGCCTTTTGACAAGCCTTCAAAGAGAGCAGGACATAGCAATAAGCCAGATGAGTTTTATGATCAACAACCAGCCTTTCCAAACACAAAATGCAACATTCTCGTCGACAAACATGAGCGCAAAATACACTGCATCATCAGAGAAAGCTGATATCTCGACATATCTGTTTTCCAAGAATTACCGCCTGCTGATGTTTCTGACAGAAAAAGGCATTGCAAACACAAAAAGCAATATTACAATTTCTGCTGTAATGAGACCTTATCCATATTATTATTCAAATTTTGATTTCAAAGGGGACATGAACTACCAAAGCTCTGACTGCAAGGAAACATTCTATGATTCCATAAGCTTCTATGGAAATACTTCTGGAACAACATTTTTGCTTCCAAGCTACTCAAAAATAACATTCTGCACAGACACAGACAAATTCACTTTAAACATAACTATGAACCTGACAAACTCAACAATACAGATAATCCCCTTTACAGGAAATTACAGCAATGCCCTAAAATACAAATCTGCATATTCAGCAGAGACAGGCATGAAAGACATAATGACAGGACTTTCGCTGGAGAAACTTCAGATATTGAGCTCGTCAAATTACAACACAAAAAAGTCAAGATGGAACTACAAAGGAAATGGCGAATTTTCAATAACTGTGACAAACTCAACCGGCGTTCCCATAGTCAGTTTTGGCAAAGAACCATCAGAGACTGTAAACACTTATGTCAATGAGAAAAACTGGTGGATGCTTGATAAGGATGGAACACAAGAAACTGCGGTAGTAAATATTAGGGTATGGTAAATTATGTTAAATAAGATGTGCATAACATCATTAGGTCAAAATTCCTTGATGAAACATCATCGACGAGCGTTATGAGGGGTTGCTCCCTACGGGAACATAGCTCCTTTAAAATGCACGTCGAGAATTTTGAAGATGTTATGCACATCTGAGTAGGCGAAAATAAGAATAAATCAAAAAATGAAAACAAACTCAAAAAAAGGATATGTGAGGACAGTTGAAGTTTTGATTGCGTTATTCATAACTATACTTTTCTTGACAATCATCATCCCAAGATACTATTCCAGCAATACCCGAGTTGAAAATCTCAAAATAATGGATCTTCTGAAAGAGGATGAAAGCCTCAGAAACTGCATCAGCGGCAGTGATGCAACGTGCATAAATACAAAAATAGATGCGCAACTGCCAGACAAATATTCTTTCAAATACACATTATCTTCAGACCAGACAGTTGTCGCAGAAGGCTTGCCAGCAAAAAAAGTGTTTGTTGAGGCAGGATATTTTGCAGGGAACACAACGACATACTCGCCAAAAACGCTGAGAGTCTATTATTGGCTGAGATAAATTTATATATCTCAAAACTCAGTATCTCTCAAAAAGAGCTAAAAAATGATAATTGAAAAGATAAAAAAACTAAGCATTTTCAGTAAGACCGTTTTAGTTCTCTTGCTATTAGGCCTATTTATGGCAATAGTGCATTACTTTACTTTTGATAGATCTGGTTTTGGTTTCACCTACTTTTTTGTGCCAAGCGTTTTCCTGTTCAGCTTTGACTATGATGGAGAATATGCTCAGCTGATGCTCAGCCTCATTGTCATTGTTGTATCTTACATTATTTTAGGAGTCATTTTAGGTTATCTATTTTCAAAATTCAATTTTTTCGGAAAAAAGAAGGAGATTATACAACTTTATTGCAAAGATGCTGCTTTGATAATTTTCTCAGGTTTGCTCTATGGGTCGGTATACGCGTTTTCGAAGTTTGCAAGATTTTATATCTTGTTTTTTCTGGTATCGGGCATAATCCTGACCTGTTATATAACCTATAAATCAGTCAAAGAAAAGAAGTTTGGCAAATACTTCAAGGCACTATGGATAAATGCGCTAATAGAATCTCCGATCTTTTTCATCCCAATCGCAGTATCAGCAGGAATAGGCGGAGAATTTGGGTTCTATGTAATTATAGGATTAGTTCTAGCCTATCTTATGTTTCTGATGGGCATTTTGATTCTCGGACCGATATGCTACCTCATTATGAATAGCATATTCAACAAAAAAAACAAATAAGCTTATATGCGCTTAGCTATTAAATAAGATTATCTTGCTTAAATTTTTTTGAGGTTTTATAAACATTTGAAAATAATGGAAAAATACAAGTTTTTTGAACATACAGCTGATGCAAAATTTCAGGCCTATGGGAAGACATTAGAGGAAGCTTTCTCAAATGCTGCACTAGCAATGTTCAGCACAATGGTTGACACTTCAAAAATAAAGCCTGCAATCATGAAAAAGATTGTTGTTGAAGGGAAAAATGAAGAGGCTTTGCTTTACAACTGGCTTGAAGAGCTTTTATTCTTTCTTGATTCAGAGTTGTTCATACTTAATTCTGTGAAAAAATTCGAGATAAGCAAAGCAACAATCGAAGATGAAGAAGGAGAAGAGCAGGAAGTTTTCAGAGCGTCAGTTGTCGTAATGGGAGACACTTCAAATGATACTTATGAGCTAAAAGGAGAAGTGAAAGCAGTTACATATAATGAAATGAAGATAGTCAAAGAAGAAGACAAAGTGATGGTCCAGGTTGTTGTTGATCTGTGATTAAACGCAATTTCTCTAAAAATGCTAAAATCATAAGTCCATATAAAACTGCTGCTTGTCCTGGCCGTTTGGTAGATACTTGTAAACACCCACAAAATTAAGCATTTCAGACATTCCTTCTATTATCCCGCAATACTCAGGCATTAATTCCCTTATCTGACAAACTTTTCCATCCTTAATGACTTTTGTCGTTGTCTTTGGATTGAATGAGTTATGAATTGCAACAATTGTGTTTTTGTCCTCATACTTTTGCTTCATTTTGTTGAATTTAGAGATATCATGCTCTTGTACTATCTCAGAAAAGTGATCATTTGCAGTAAGTTCAAACAAGTCTCTCGCAACTTCAGGATTGCAGACATTCTTGTTGTTCAGCATAAACTCTTGGAATGATTGATCTGAAAAACGCATCATCTTTTCTATGTTAAGCGATTTTCCCCAGACATGTTTCAACTCTTTTTCAAAAAAAGCTTCTTTTGCTCTGTTGTTCGGATGCCTGTAGATGTTGGAGAAAAGAAGAGCCCTTAAGTAAAGCATATCGGAAACTTTTGAAGGATTTGAATAGACAAATTCTCCATTTAAAAAATTAATTCCTTTATGAAGGTCAAAACTTCTCGAAAGATAAGATAAATCGGTTCCTGTCAATTCGTGCAGAAGGGTTTTTGCTTTCTCAAAGTCAATAAGCACATATGAAACTGTATCAAGATCAAGGCCTTTTGAATTTATCAATTGTCCGATAGTATTTTTCCCCTGAATTGTTTTAATGACCTCTTCTATAGAAACGCCATATTTTTCAGCATACTCAATAATTTCTTTTGACTTAATTAGTCTTTTTCCCGCAATCTTTTCCTCATCAAGCTCTCTTCTTGAAGCAAGTTTGCCCTGGTCAGAAAGAGGAGATGAATAAACATCATGCAATAATCCGGATATGATTCCAAGATTTATCTCTTTTTCAGAAAAACCATTTCTAGTAAGACAAAGTTCTGTCAGTAGAGCTGTTGAAAGAGAATGCAAATAACGCGTCTGATTAAAACCTGCGATGACAACTTCAGAATTTAAAAGCCCTAATTGCTTGATGTTAAATAATCTGTTTAAAATGCCGATGTGGTTGGCATCCCTGTAAATCTCTCCGTGCATAAAATAAATATCAAAGCGGCCATTATAACCTGGCAATGTCATGTGAGTATAATCTTCGACAGCTTCTTTGAAAAAATGCAAGTAATCTCGTTTTGCAATGTTTGACTCCAAATCTAGCTGCCTAGAATCAGCTGGCTTTCCTATATAGAAAAGGTTTTTTGCGCTTTTGCAGCTGTTCTTTTTGTATTCATCCAAAAAAAGTTCCATTCTTCTTTGTCTTGGAGGCGCTTTTATGAAAGGACTAACTGACTGGTCAAAAACATCCATGGCGCCGCCTAAAAAATAGTTTCCTGGAAATTCTTTTTCAACTATCTCTGCTATTTTTTCTTCTAGTTTCATGTTTAAAAATATATCAAAAATACATCAAATACTGCTGAGAAACACTTCTTTTGTCCTGCTTATTGAGAGATTGTTTAAATAACTTTTTGTCTGTTAATAAAGTGGTTGTCTGGTGGCGAGTGGAAAAGTATATAAATAAATGACACTGAACTCTACTTATGGACATAAAAAAAATAGACGACAACACATGGGAAATTCCGAGGTCAGGAGACATGAAAGTTCCTGGAATAATATATGCTTCGGAAAAGCTCATACAAAAAATAAAAGAAGACCAGACCTTAACACAGGTAAAGAATGTGGCTTGCCTAAAAGGAATCCAGAGAGCATCATTTGCAATGCCTGATGCTCACCAAGGATATTTAATTAGTTTCTCTAATTAAACCTCAGATGGGTTTCCTATCGGCGGCGTAGCTGCGTTTGATCTAGACGAAGGAGTGATTTCGCCTGGCGGTGTGGGGTATGATATAAATTGCGGAATGCG
>JAUYGA010000201.1 GCA_030690755.1 Nanobdellota archaeon | reverse complement strand
AGCGATGTTCATGGTTCAACATCTGCATATAAACAGTTAGCAGCAAAAAGAGAAGCAGACATTGCTTCTGCCGGGCCGGCAGCAGGAGGAAGTAGCAGCGGAAGTTTACCTGCAGCTTCTGGAAAAGGCCAGGTGGTTTCTGTCGGCAAAGGATATATGTGGGTGCCTCCTGATGCAAAAGCGGGAAATTATCACTTGATAATTTATCTTCACGGAACAGAATCAAATGCAAATGCGGTCGTAAACTTTGACGATGTTGCTGCAGTTGCAGATAAATTTGTCAATAAAAACAGCCATGTTCCTTTTATCATTGTAGGCCCAGAAACTTCAGGTCAATATTTTGATGATTTTAGTGCAAATTCTGTTTTGAAAGATGCACAAGCAAAATTAAATTCTGTGAGTGATGGAATAAAGATAGATCCTTCAAAAGTAAGCCTTACAGGGCATAGCGGAGCAGGCTGCCAAGGCGGTTTAGTCAAAACAGGCACGATATATAGCCAGAAATTTTATGCTATGGGGTTAATAGATTCTTGTTCAAAGGCAAGTAGAGTTAGCATAATTGAGC
The DNA here is from genome assembly GCA_030690755.1 of Nanobdellota archaeon. Lineage (GTDB taxonomy): Archaea > Nanobdellota > Nanobdellia > Woesearchaeales > JAUYGA01 > JAUYGA01. The sequence continues at coordinate 3,972 of JAUYGA010000201.1, read as the reverse complement.
CGAGGTCTAATAGATTGTTATTTATTTTTGGAAACTTTGCGCATACAGTTGGTTCAAATGATGTTGCAGGGCAAAAAAAAGCATTAGGTGCAACGACTAGCATGTCCTGTCCTTCATCCAGTTATCAAAAGATTGTTCAGTGTTATACTGACGGAGGAAATCATTATGCTTTTGATTTAGGTTCTGGCGCAGAACATTGGCATACAATCGAAACAGGAATGGAACAATTTTTAAAATTATTTTTTAGTTAAACAAAAAAATTAAATGTGAAAAAATTATGAAATTCAAACTAAAGAAACTCGGGAAGAAAGGATTTGTTGATGACTGGCTTTATTGGATCCCTAAGCTGATATATTTCAATATTGTTGTCCTTCTTGTTATGATAATGCTCCTTATGTTCATCAGGACAAAAATTGATATGGGCTCTGCAGAAACACAGATATATGTCAATAGGATATTTTATTCACCTACAGGAATTTCATATTATGACGAAGAACTGCAAAGAGGATACCCTGGAATAATAGACCTCCAGCGGTTTAATGAAGAAATACTTAACCACTCGCTTTTTTTCACAAATCCTGAAGAACAATATGATACATACATTGCGATAAACCTGTCTTTGAAATATGCTGATAAAAAGGGAAAAGATGTTGAAGCTGTAACATATTACAACAAGGAATGGTATGAAAGGTTTGTTCCAAGAATAGGCAAGAAAGGAAGAGGAGGAACAAAAGAATGGACCAGAGAGAGAGATGTTGTTGTCAAGGATGATAATTTACTTTTACCTGGAACGCTTACACTGCATATTGTCATGCCTAATGGATAATTATTTGAATTTTATTTGAATTTATCAAGAGACTGAAATGAAACGAAAATTCACAAACCAAAACATAAGGCGAAAAATACTCGGAAAAAAAGGGTTTGAAGTAATCGGAGATATACCCACATGGCTGATAACGGCAGTCATACTCCTAATATTTTTCATAATATTCAAGTTCCGCAGCTGCAGCGATGCAAAAGACATATCATGGCAGACAAGCATGGAGGTTGCAGAAGCAAAACTCAACACAGACACATTAGCTTTCTTAAGGCAGACACTTAGTGTTGGCAATGAAGACGTCACAATGGTTGATGCAATATTTTCAGTATATGAAATTAGGAATGTCTGTGACGTGTTGTCTTCAGACACCTGCGCCCAAGATGCAGCTGCCAGCGACCCTAATATGATACCAACATGCGCTATGGTAAAACGAGGTTCATGCCCTAATCTTGTTGATACTGGCTATAACGGTGAAATTCAGTTCCTCGGGAAAAAATCAGATTTCAAAGATGTTCAAGCAGAATACAGCGTCTCATATGGAGCGCGCGACAACTTTTATTCCAAAGAAAAGCAGTTTGATGAAAGATATGGAAAATGCTATGCCTTGGAAATAAAGAAAGGCGACAAGACAATGATGTTTGGCAATCAATCTAAGGAAATAGCGGATAAGGTAAGGTGGCATAGGAGTTATGTGAATACACAGGGAAATCAGGAACAACGAGAGGAAGCCCAAACTGATGTTGCCCTAAATACGTCCCTTGATTTATCTACTTGGAATCGGGCAACATACATTATCCCTCTACCTGATGCGACAGTCATGACCTTTGAGCTAAATGTTGCGCCTGTGTTTTTTGACGACGAATATAAAGATTTTTGTTTTGAAACACAATAATAAAAAATAATTGAACAAAATAAAAGAAAAACAATCTAAGCTCATAAAAAACAAAATGCAAACAATTGAAAACCAAAATATTGAAGAAAAAAGAGAAAAACAGAGAGAAGAAATGAATAGGAAGCAAAACAAAAAAGCATATGTATTCAATGTATTCATGCTCATAGTGCTGTTAGTCATACTTACGTCTGCATTCATAATCCTTAAAGGAAAATATGACAAGCTGAAAGACCAGAGTGAAGACGATAATAAAGAGTTTGGGAAGATAGCGATTTTCAGATACTATGAAGAAGGAGAGAGGATACAGTTCTTCTATGACCAGGCAATGAAATATGCTGTTGAAGATGCGCTTTACTCTTTTGCAAATGCCGGCGGTTATTACGCAGCAGAATGCGGATTCTACAATGGAACAAATCTCTGGCATTCAAACGGACAGGACTGCATACCGAAAATAGACGAGAACTTTGCAGGATTTTTAGGAGAATCTCTTAATAAATATGCTAAAGGATATCTTCCAAAAGATTACACTGTTGAACTGCCAAAAACTTTTACTGTGCAATCAAGCGGAGAATACGTCATTGCAAAAGCAAATGAAGACCTTATGATAACAAAAAGCAAAGGAACACCCGAGCTTATTGGAGCTGAGCCGCAGATACCTGCGCAGCAAGCATCATTTTCTGGAACATTTGAGTGGCCGACAGATGGCAAGACTGTATTGCATTGTTTTGGGATGAGATCAGCAACCAGACCGCATGAAGGAGTTGATATTGACACAGAAAACGGTCCAGTCAAAAGCCCTATTTTTGCGGCTGCTGCTGGAGAGATAACGGCTGTTAAAACCGGATGTGTTGTCGGTGATGGTAATTGCGGAAATCAGGGAACTGATTGCGGCAGAGGTTATGGCAATTGTGTTTATATAAAACATTCAAACGAACTTGGCACAAAATATGCGCATCTAACGGATGTTTCAGTTAAAATAGGTGATTTTGTCGAGCAAGGCCAGCAGATAGGCACAGGAGGAAACACAGGCCATTCTTTTGGCGACCATTTGCATTATGAAGTAAGATATAATGGTGAAGCAAAAAATCCCTTATGCATGTATCAAAATACTAAAGATGGAATTAACTTACTCAGTGGAGGGAACCCTCGATGTTATAAAGATAAATCATTCACAGGCTCATGCCCTCCAGCAGTGTCAAATGACTGCGGAAATGAAGCAGTAAGGTTGGCGAGACAGAAAATTGGTTCAGCTTATGATTATAATTCTAATTTTGTAAAGGACACTAACACCCAAGTTTTTAGTTGTTCAAGCTTTGTCTATTGGTCATATGCGCAGATGGGAATAGAAATGCCTGTCGGCGGCTCAAGGTCAATAGAAGAAGCGATATGGGGAAGAGACAGCGGCTATGCTATAGGAAAAATAGGGCTTAATGCAAATTTCAATGATGACTTCAACAAACTGCAGCCAGGAGATGTTTTGTTTTTTGCAGGAAAAATACCTCATAAAGATCAAGGCCTCGAAATAGGTCATGTAGGTATATATACAGGTGATGGAAATATGATTGATGCCAATGTACCTGAGGTAAAAGAAGGTCCTCTAGGCGCTAGTCGAAAAGGTTCGCTTTACAGAGGAGCGATAAGGCCTTGCCTTGCAAAACCTGACGCAAAAGCGCAGATAACAACACAATCAACAGTGCAAAATCTAAATCCATCTGCAGCAGGAGCAGTTGGAGGAAATCCTGCAGGAGAAGCAATAAAGAATGAAGCAAAAAAAATTCTTGATGCAGGTACTAAATATGTTTATTGCGGAAGAACAGCAGCAGGAGTGGATTGCTTAGGGCTTCCTTATCTTGCAATGAAAAATGCAGGTCTGATTGGAGATGATTCAAAAACAGAAACACTCTTCAGCGAAGGATATGGTGTGTATTACACATATGGCGAACCTGTTACTGCAGGCGCTCTTACTTCATCTTCTGGCGAATCAGATACAGAAATACACCATGAAATACAAAAAAATGAGCTTGATTATCTTCAGCCAGGCGATATATTATTTTTCACATCAACAGGAGACCAGCTTTTTACACCAGGATCGCAGACAGTTGCAAGAATGATCAGCAGAGACAAGGTTCTTAACATCGGCCACTTAGGAGTTTATTTTGGAAAAAAAGATGATAAGTGCCACGAATATATGGAAGCCAGCGGAAGGCTGAACGATGGAGCAAAATGTGGAGTCAATGTTTGTGATGGCGGAGATTGCAAA
>JAUYGA010000199.1 GCA_030690755.1 Nanobdellota archaeon | reverse complement strand
TTCTTGCTTCCAGCTCCGCTTCCAGCTCCGCTTCCAGCGTTGTAAAAGTGTCAAGTATTCTTACGATTTCTTGCTGAATTTCAATTGGTGGTACAGGAATTCTGAAGTTCTCAGTAACTGGTAATGAAATCTGTGGTAATGATCCCATACCAGATGCCTGATCACGAAAATATTGAGAGTTGTCCTTCAAAACGTAGTAAAGGAATTTTACTTTCAACCAATTATCTGATGTGTACGCCCACATTTCACTCTTAAAAGTAAAAGGCTCATTATAGTATATAAAATCAATTACACCCCTTGATTGAACCAATACTGCAGGCACACGTGTTATATTTGCATTCGGAATATCAGACTCAAAGGCATTTATTACCGTTTTTCCTCCAGCAAACACCCTTACTTCCCCATTGAGATTTCCAATCTCCTTCATTTTTTCTGCGGTAATAGGTGTCCCTTTAATCCGTACAAACTCATCCTTGATTCTCTTGAACTCAACTCCATTTGGACATAATTTAAATATTAATTCATGAATGTTACTCATATTTCTCACCCCCATAAAACAAAAGATAGGCTGGAGATTGACTTTCAATCACACATAGTATCCCTAGATCATAACTATACTGTTGCTCTCTAGATGTTAACTCTTTAAGTTTTGAAACATCTTTTGACAAATCTCTATGTTCCATTTTGAATTCAACAGCTAACAAATTATCTGATTTTCCTCTCCTATGAATTATCAAATCAGGCCTTATTCCATTAGGGTGGTCTACAGTAGTTTTTTTTGATTTCAAATCTTTCCCATATTCAATATCTATATCATAGGATTCCAGAGATGAGAATTTCTGATTACATACAACATTTTTCATCATGTAATGAAGGACTTTTGCTGAGCAAGCAAGTTCCATTTTAAGATCAACTATATACCTATCATTTAAATATAATTCATTTATAGAATCTTGGAGCAACTCAAATAGCAGTTTGTTCAGGTTGACATAGAAAGGTTTATCCATATCTACCGTTCACCTTCAACTTCTAAAACAATCTTATCTATCTCACTGCGTAATACATTCACTCTTTCAACTATGTTCATTATTTCAGTGTTAAGTTGATGAATATCAACAACTTCTCTTTTGTCCTCTTGCTCTATATACGTTGACACCGAGAGAGCGTAATCCTTGGAGGCAATTTCATCATTATCAACCAGTCGTGCTATATGGTCAACACTTTTCTTGTTCTCAAATTTTGAGAGTATATTCTGAATGTTCTCAGATGTCAGTTTATTGCTGTTGGTTACTTTAACACATTCTTTCGAAGCATCAATAAACAAGGTCTTGTTACAACTTTTAGACTTTTTCAGTACCATTATACATGTTGCTATGCTTGTACCAAAAAAGAGATTGTCGGGCAATTGAATGATACAGTCAACATAGTTATTATCTACCAAATACTTACGAATCTTTTGCTCTGCACCACCACGATATAGTATCCCAGGAAAACAAACGATTGCTGCAGTTCCGTTAGTCGCTAACCAAGTTAAACTATGCATGATAAATGCAAGGTCTGCTTTGGATTTCGGAGCTAAAACACCTGCAGATGAAAAACGAGGATCGTTAATTAATAATGGGTTGCTATCTCCGTCCCATTTTATAGAGTAAGGTGGATTTGAAACGATTGCTTCGAACGGTTCATCATCCCAATGAAGTGGATCCGTTAAAGTGTCCCCGTGTCCAATTTCGAACTTATCAAAATCGATATCATGCAAAAACATGTTAATGCGACACAAGTTATAAGTTGAAATATTGATCTCTTGTCCAAAAAAACCTTGACGAACATTTTCTTTTCCAAGTATTTTCGCAAATTTCAGCAACAAAGATCCCGATCCACATGCTGGATCATAGACTTTATTGACTTCTGTTTTCCCAACCAGCGTCAAACGTGTAAGTAACTCAGAGACTTCTTGAGGTGTATAGTATTCACCTCCACTTTTCCCTGCATTGGAAGCATACATTCCCATTAAGTATTCGTAAGCATCCCCAAAAGCATCAATGGTATTATCTTGAAAACCACCCAGTTTCATATCTCCAATACCATTCATGAGTTTGACTAAGCGTTCATTTCTTTTTGCAACTGTGCCACCTAGTTTGTTACTATTAGGATCAATGTCATCAAAAAGACCTTTGAAATTATCTTCACTATTACTGCCTTGAGCAGAAGACTCAATGTTCTTAAATATCTTTTCAAGTGTAATATTTAAATTTTCATCCTTGTCGGCTCGCTTTTTAACATTCTCGAACAACTCACTGGGTAAGATAAAGAAACCTTTGGTTGATACTATGTCTGTGCGAGCAAGCTCAGCTTCTTGATCAGACAATTTAGCATAATCAAATGACTTATTTCCTGCTTCTATTTCCCCAAGATTAATGTAGTTTGATAAATTCTCAGATATGTAACGATAAAAAAGCATGCCTAATACGTATTGCTTAAAGTCCCAACCATCGACACTCCCTCGCAGATCATTAGCTATAGACCAAATCGTACGATGTAATTCTGTTCTTTCCTGACCACTCTTCCCATTTGTCATTATACATTTCCTCCCACTTTTATCTCTTCTTTTCATATTGTATCATTTTGAATCTTTTTTTTCTTTTATTTTTAGGAATTTGCTTGTTTTATGAGTATAGGGTAATGGAAGGTGAAAATATGGAATTATCCCTTTCTCGAAGCGCTAATTGATTATTGTGTTGAAATTCAGATTCATCTTATATTGGTCCACAAAGTAAAAACCCGTGATCATCCTCCCAATTAATTGCCGGATTTCAAATCACAGAAAGCTTTTATTAAATTATGTTATGTTTACAGGGAGATTTTAAAACTTGATTTTTTTGACAACAGCAAAGGTTTTACTCCCATATTTTAATAAAACACCACCGAATGCTAAAGCACCAGTACCAAAACCAGCAGCAAACTTCATAGCTTTATCTTTTCTATCTTCATGCTTTGCGTGGCACCTTACACATAGTTTATCAGCATCAGCTGACAATTGTGTATAACAGTCTTTGCACACACCCACCAAAGTCTTTCCACATTTCGAGCAAAATGTTTCTGATTCTTTGAATGTTAGTTTCTTTTTGTGCGCTTCGCACAACTCATTACCGCAGCCTTTGATTTTTCTCATCATTCGTTCTCCTTTGATAAACCCAGATAGACAGTTTTATCTGGCGCGTTTAATTGCTTGTAAAACTCTGATACATCAAGTTTCAAGTTAGTTCTTGATTGCCATATACCATTTTCAGTTCCAGTATCCGCTCTATCGCATTGTGCAAGTAAGCCTGCATTCTTCGCTACGGTACTTTCAATAAAAAACGAATACTCATTGAGAACTGTCGCCATTGCCATCAACTCACCCTCGTTGCAATAGATACCAGCTCGAAGCAAAGTAGCCTGATGAATAAATGCAAATGATTGATTTATGTTATCAATACGACTATCTATTAATTCGACACTTTTCCCTTTACCAACCTTATACACGCCATTAGCAAGATAATTAATATCTGACTGCATTGTTAATCCCAGCTGAAATCTAGCATCAGAAAGTGCTCTTAAAGATTGTGCAACCAAAGCCCTTCTCATTCCAGGATCATTGACATTTTTAGCCTCTAAGTATAAGGTCAATCCGCTATAATATAACCCAATTCTGTCATTCTGCTGCCCTTGTATAACTTCTCTAACGCTCTGGTCTATAACTGCAATCTGATCAGCGATTTGCTGAACTTGCTCTTGTAGTGCTTTCATTTGGAGCGCGTTAGCCATCTGAGTTGGCTCGATACCTTTTGCAAAAACTTCTTTCTTGATCGGTAACTTCGAACCATAGTGGCCATTCGCTTCACGAATTTGAGCGTACATTTTGCCTGTCTTTTCGGTCGTTAATTTAATCTTCCCACTTTCAATAGCGTCTAGAGTACTTTCAGTAGCTTCAACAATATATCTATATCCCTTCTTAGTTGCCTCGCGAAGCTGTACAGCAATTGGTGATGCTTTTACTACTGCTCTGTAAACATTCTCTGCGATATTTTCAGCATGAGCAAAATTCAGCTTTAAACCACTAGATAATAGCTCAACAGGGTACATTGCAGAATATGGAGATAACTCATCCATTTCCGGACTCGACAAGTCTATATAGCGATTTTCTCTTCTTATGATTTCCTCCATCATTGCTCTCCTTTGGATTTAATTCTCCGTACTATCGTCTTCAAAGTCACATTCTTCAACTTCTGAAATCACTTCTGATAACTCACCAAGATCTTTTATTTCTATTTCATTGATTCTCAGGAAAGGATTATAAGCGTTCCATTGTCCAGCATAAGGAAAATACCAAGGTTCAGGTAATATTGCTTTCAGATTTCGTGTAATCAAAAAGCAAATCTTGTCTGTTTCAATTCCATACTCTAATTGCCCAGGGTTAGGAGCAGGATCATAATTATGTATGCACTGCTTAACTTGATCCTCTGTCAATCAATCAAATAAGTACCCTTTT
>JAUYGA010000195.1 GCA_030690755.1 Nanobdellota archaeon | reverse complement strand
CAAATGTACTTGCAACAATATAATTCTAGTTTAATGAAAAAGTAAATTTAAGCCGTAGGTTTAACATCAAACCTATAATTTCCATCACTTGTTTCAGAAAAATAGATTATGTACGTAGGATTTTTATTGGCAGCTTTTGCTGTTTTCATATTAGAATATTTCGGATTATTTGCCCAAACACCTCTTTGTACGATTCGTGTTTTGAATTCCTTGTGAGCTAAATCGCCTAATTCAGCAAGAGAATAAACCGGTAATCCTAATTCATATCTTAAAGGAGTCTTCTCAAAGATTTCTGTACCTAAATCTCTGAAAATTGCATCATCAATAGTGCCAATTGCGCCTGATGCCCGCCATTTTGCCAAAAATCTAGAATCGTTTTTCTTACTGTCATTAATCATTTTAGCCTCCTTATCCTCCTTATTTGGTTATATTGATTGGAAAAGCAGATTTATTTATAAATCTTTCTATCTATTTACTACTTAGAAGTAATAATAAACTCTTTCAATACTCAATCCCTTTCCTGCCTTCAATGCCTTTTCTAAAAGGATGTTTTATCTCTTTCATTTCTGTAACCAAGTCCGCCCTGTTCAAAAGCTCTCTTGGAGCATCCCTTCCTGTAAGAATCAACTCTATGTGAGGCTTTCTTGAATCAATCAACATCATAAGTTCTGGAAGGGAAAACATATTCTTGTTCACAACATGGCTTATCTCATCCAAGACAACAACATCAATATCATCTGACTGCAACACTTCCTTTGTATGCTCAATTGCCTGCTTTATCTGATCTGACTCTTCCTTGTCTGTCAGAAAGCATTGCCTGCATTGACCGCATGACACATCATCCCTAACATTGAAATTTCTTGGACATTCATCATGCATGTTCGCAGACATCAATTTTGTCTGCTTGTCTGTTTTAATGCATCCCTTGCCAAATTGCTTTATATCAAACCTGCCGCTCTTCTTAAGAATTGTCTCAGCAGCAATCAACTCACCAGTATAATATCCTCCTTTAAGAAACTGTATTATATGAACATTATGACCATGACCAGCAGACCTGAGAGCAAGGCCAAGAGCAGCAGTTGTTTTTCCCTTGCCATTGCCAGTATAAAAATGAACCAAACCTTTTCTTTTCAGCCCAGAACTAACATCATCAGACAATTTTGCATTTCCCTGATTAGACATCTCCTCTATTTTTTCCATCATTTTAAACACGCAATAAACACGAAATCTAAAAAAAATCAACAAAAAATCAATAAAAAAAATTTAAAATGAAAATCTAAACCAAACAACTGAATCTAAAACAAACAACTAAAATGAACAAGTTGCGCAGCCGCCAGCAAACTCTGACGATACAACAACCTTTTCACGATTCTCTGTTTTAGATTCCTTATCTCTCCCTTTATCATGCGGCCCTTTAGCATCCCTGTTCACAGAGCTTATGTTCAGGACTTGGTTTTCCCTGCTCTTATCCCTGTAAATGGTTACGCCTTTGCAGCCAGACTTAAAAGAGTCAATATAGACTTTCTCAACATCAGACGTTGTTGCATCTGATGAAAAGTTGACAGTCTTTGAAACCGCATTGTCAACATGTCTTTGGAAAGCTGCCTGCATTTTAATATGCCACTCTGGATGAATCTCATGGGCTGTGACAAAGATTCTCTTCAAATCATCAGGGATTGCATCAACATGCTGTATAGAACCCTTAGCAGCAATCAGCCTCATCAAATCCTCTGTGTAAATCCCTCTTCTCCGGGTTATCTTTGCAAAAACAGGATTGACCTCCAAAAGCTCAACATTATCCATAACATTTCTTATGTAAGAGATAGCAAAAAAAGGTTCAATGCCTGAACTGCAATTTGCCATGATGCTTATAGTCCCAGTAGGGGCAATTGTTGTTGTAGTGGCATTTCTGATTTTTATATTCTTATCTGCATAGATGCTATTTTCCCAATTAGGAAATACGCCGCGTTCCTCTGCCAGTTCCATAGACATCTGCTTGCTCTCCTCATCAATGGTTTTCATAACCTCTTCGGCAAGTTCTATTGCTTCCTCGCTGTTATAAGAGATGCCTAATTCTGCAAGCATATCAGAAAAGCCCATAACTCCCAAGCCTATTTTTCTATTTCCTCTGGTCATCTTCTCTATCTGAGGAAGCGGAAACTTGTTCATGTCAATAACATTATCCAAAAATCTGGTGACAAGCCTTGTTATCCACCTAAGTTTCTCATAATCAATGCCTGTCGCTTCACCCTCATCATCAAGAGAAAGCATCCTTGACAGATTTATCGAAGCAAGATTGCATGATTCATAACCGAGCAAAGGCTGCTCGCCGCAAGGATTTGTGCTCTCAATCATGCCAATTTTTGGCGTCGGATTAAACTGGTTGATACGGTCAATGAAGATAACACCAGGCTCGCCATTTTTCCATGCCATCATCACAATCAAATCAAAAAGTTTTTTTGCGCTGACTGTGCTTTGAATCTTTTTAGTCCTAGGACTTATCAAATCAAAATCCTTATCCTCAAAAACTGCATTCATGAACTCATCAGTTATCGCAACAGAGATATTGAAATTTGTAAGTTCTGTTGATTTCTCTTTTGCAGTTATGAAATTTATAATATCAGGATGGTCAATGCGCAGTATCCCCATATTAGCGCCCCGTCTTGTGCCGCCCTGCTTGACTATCTCTGTGGCAATGTTGAAAACTCGCATAAAAGATATAGGCCCGGAAGCAACGCCGCTTGTTGACTTAACAGCATCGCCTGAATGTCTCAATCTTGAAAAAGAAAATCCTGTTCCTCCGCCAGATTGATGTATCAATGCAGTGTTCTTGACCGCATCAAAAATACTTTCCATATTATCATCTACCGGCAATACAAAACATGCAGAAAGCTGCTGTAAATCTCTTCCCGCATTCATCAATGTTGGAGAATTAGGCAAAAAATCCAAAGTAACCATTGCATTAAAAAAATCATCTGCAATCGCTTTTATGTCTGCATCGGGATTGTATTTTTTTTCAGCAAGCGCAATGTTATCTGCGACTCTCCTGAAAAGATCCCGAGGAGTCTCCAATACGACGCCGTTTTCATCCTTCTTAAGATATCTTTTTTCGAGAACTTTGACTGCATTCAATGATAACTTGATATCATCATTGACGCCTAAAGTTGATTTTGCCCTTCTAAGTTTTTTTCGCTCTTCCCTGTAAAGAATATATGACTTTGCAGTTTTTGCGTGACCTGATTCTATAAGCGCTTTTTCAACAATATCCTGTATCTCTTCAACTGTTGGTATGCCATCTTCAAATTCATCAACATTACTCTGAACCATCTCAACAACAAGATCAGAAACTTCCTCTGCAGACTCCCTGTCTTTTCCGCCGACAGACTGAGCTGCCTTAAAAATAGCTTCTGTTACCTTATTTTGGTCAAAATCAACTATTTTGCCGTCTCTCTTGCGAACTTTAGTAACAAACTGATTGATATCTTCGCCATATTCGTCTTCACCATCTTCATCCTCAACACTCTCATCTTCAGAGCTCTCTTTTTCATTTTCAGAATCATCATTGTATTCTACAACATCACTATCTTCTTCATCACCATCATCTTCCTTAGTTTTCTGCTCAGAATCATCAATCCCCGTTCCTTTCTCAAAATCATGTTTTGCCATTTTTATTACCCCCTCATCAATAAATGAAATCAATAAATTTAATCAATAAACGCAATTAACCCATCTGATGAAATTACCCCTAACTTTAATTTTACCTCATAAAACAATTAACAATTAAGTGTCTTTTCTATCTCCAACCTATTAAAACCAACAATAAAAGCATCACCTGCCTGAAAAACAGGAACCTTTCTCATACCAGTATTCTCTACAACAAAATCAGCAGCATCCTTATCGGCAAGAACATCAATCTCTTGAAAAATTATGCCTTTCTCATTTAAAAACTGTTTTAGTTTTGCGCATTCAGGGCATATCGGTGTAGAATAAACCTTAAACATATCATCACCATCTCTCTAGTCTTTTTTAATTTTAAGCTTTTTAAATAATGACTGCAAACACAAAAAACTGTTAATCAGCAATCAGAAGAAAAAAATTGAAATCGTTTTTATATTTAAAGTTATCTATTGCGCAGTTGTTATATTGCGTAAGATACTTTAGGGACAAAAAAATATGAGAAAAAAATATAAGAAACTCATAAAAGAATAATAAAAATCAGACCATAATCCTGCTATAATCAGACCCATAAAAATAAAATAACTTAATGAACAGAATTCATTGAATGCGCAACGCTTGGTTGAGGAGATGCGCCATAATGAGGTTTATGCAAACCAATAAGCACATTAGTGACATATGGATTAAACTGCGTCCCGCTAAATTCCTTAAGCTCTGAAATCGCATATTTAACTTTTATCTGCTCAGCAGTTAAACCAGGCACTGCCTCATTGTCTTCCTTATAAGGCCGCTCTTTTCTTGAAGCCATCATAGTGTCATAAGAATCACTCACTGTAACTATAGCCACTTTCTCTCTAATCGGAGTCTGAGCTATTTTTTCAAGATCATACTTTGCATCATCAGGATAACCATGCTGGTTATTATGATATACATGATGTCCTACTGCGCAAGTTCTTAAAACAGCATGAGAGTGATTAGTTTCATAAGGGGCAATCACATCCATCACTTCAGCACCAACTCTTGGATGCTCCTTAATATCCATCCATTCCTCATCAGTGGGTTTTCTGGCCTGGTTGATTGCCCTATTAATATAACCAACTCCCTTTGCAATATCATGCCCTAAAGCGCCTTTAGTCACATTCTGCCTCTTTAACTCATCATAACCCATCTCCTTAGTTATTATAGCTGAAACAGCAGCTGTTCCCAAAACATGACTTAAAACTCTTGAATCCCTTTCCTCATAAACTTTAAGAACACCAACCATATGAGGGTTATTCTGCAAAGTATCCTTAAGATGATCGACAAACTCAGCTTTAGCAGTCTCGTCAAAAAGATGATTGTGCTTTTCCTCAATGACTGCTTTTGATAAACCTGCTATGTAATTGACATACTCAACAGCTTTCTCAGGATTAGCGACAAAATGACCTGAATAATCTGCAATCTGACTTTTAAGCTCGCTAACTTCCCGCAGCTTGTTTTCTTTTTCAGCGCAGATGACTTCAATTTGTTCCTTAAAAAGCTCTTGAGAAATCTCCCTGCTCAAAGGAGTCTCAGAAGCAAGATGCTTATCATCAACTATCTCGAAAGCGCGGATTCTCTTTAAAGAAGAAACAACATCAGTTACTGAATCGTCGCTGACAATGCCGGAACCATCATGACTAGAACCATCCTGAACTGGATTAACAGATGAAACAGCAGCTCTGACAACAGAATCTATAGCAAAATTATTCTGCGAAATATTATTTTGCGCAACATTATTTTGCGCAAAATCAGTTTGTTCTCCTTGTTCCACTACTCCTGCTACATCACTTGCAGTCAAACTGTTATCTATACTTTCTAAATTAAATCGCTCTCCTGAATTTTCTGTTGAATCATCTCTTAAATCTGCGCTTGCAGGATCTGTATTTCTTAAATTTAAAGAATATGAAACATTGCTATTATTTGCATCATCACCATTGCTTTTTTTCAAAACTGCTGTCTGCATAAAAACTGCTGTCTGCATAATATCGCCTCTTTTATTAGTTATTTTTATTTGTTATTCTTATTAGTTATTTTTATTTGTTAATCTTATTTGTTAATTTTATTTATGAGTCATTTTTATATTATAATTTTAAGGTAATTTCGTAACCAATTTTCCTCCTTTAAACACAGAGATCATTCCTCCAGATTCTGAAACGACAACTGCAATCGAATCTGTAATCTTAGTGATAGCTGAAGAGTTCCTGTGCCTTGTCCCATAACCGCCAGGAAGCTCAATACAAGTCGCATCAACATTAATGTAAGCGCCAGCATTCATGATAGTTCCAGTAGTATCAATGACAAAAACACCATCAAGCATTGCAAAATTCTTAATAGTCTCCTTCATATTCGGATCAGTGATCTTACGCTGGGCCTCAGGATAAGACTGGAAAGGATTTAAGATCATTTGGTTTATGTAAGGCTTGAACTCCTCAGGCCTTCCAATAATAAAAGCAGTTCCAATTTTCTTTCCTTCTCTTCCTTCCTTATGGATCTCAAGAGCGATATTTATTACTGACTCAACAACATCCGGATTAATATCTCCTCCAGTGATATTGAGCATACTTATATTGAAAAAAATCTTATCTACATCAAATATGAACAATAAACCTTTGTAACCCATCCCTACAGACTCATCCTCAACACAGACAATTCTGTCGCCTTTGTCGATATACTTACGCATAATCGCTTCCATTAAAAGTTCTTTAATAGGAACAACAGAGCCATTCAAGACTTTTCTCATCTTTGTCAGGTATTCAACTTTCTCAAATTTTGTGACATCAAGCTTTCTGAAAATACTGATTTGAACATTAAGATGATCCTTGTCTTCCATCTCTATGCCTTTTCTTTCAATAGAAATAACACAATTTGCATCTATATCCCTGGCAATCTTAGCAGCAGCCATACCAATAACCTCTTCAATCTGCTTTCTCGGCGGAAGCGGCCTCGCGGCAGGAGCAGCAGGCTTTGTTATGCTAACAGAAGCGGAAATAGTGGTCTTATTGTTCTGACTGTTCTGGTTTACTTGATTATTCCGAATAAGTTGGTCAGGCTGAGAATACAAAACATCTTGTTTAGAAAGTGCGCTGCCTGCAATGCCAGAAAGACTATTAACAGGACCAGAAACTTCTTGAACAATAGAAAACTTTCCAGAAGAACTTTCCTGCTTAGTAAGCTCTTCTTTTGCGCTCTCAATCAACTTATCAACTTGTTGCCTTACATCCCTTTCATGTTCTGCAGCAGTCCATCTAGTAAGAGAGTCGTTGCCTGAGCTATTCAAAGCTCTTCTCTGAACGAATTGCTGCACCATTTTGTCATCACTTCAATTGCTTAATCACTTAATACACTATATCACTATAACTTCTGTGAACCTAAACCTGCTAACCAACTCAAGATTGGTTAACGCACTCTGTTAACATAATCTCCTTCAATCTTCTTGTCTCAAAACAGGTTTTTAGCTAAAATTTTCAACCTGAGTTTTCAGCTTGACAAGCCTCTGCGCATATCTCTTTCCAAGCTCTTTTTCAAAACAATCGTAAGCCATTTGAAAATTTTTGATTTTATCTCCAAAAACCAAATTGTCTGCATGCGCAATTATCTTTTCTTCAATAGACAAAGGCAAATAGTCCTTAGCAGGCAACCCAAGCTTTTTAGCCTCGGTTTTAGTAATGCCTGCGCCTATGTGCCTCTCAGCTAAATCAGCATGACGAAAAAGTCCCTTTTGTCTCAATAGTTTAGCTCCTATTATGCCATGCTTAATCGAGCTTTTGGTTTTAGGCGGACATTTGCTTCTGCCTATATCGTGAAGTAAGGATCCTGATTTTATGAACGGAATATCCAAAAAAATTCCTTTTCGAGCAAGTTTCTTGGCAATTCCAAGAGCCGTCCTTTGTACAGCTCTGGAATGCTCAAGCACTTTTCTAAAGCCATAGTCATTCCGGCCAAAAGATGTCCGTAACAACTCTACAGCTTTGTCTTCGCTGATCTGCTCAGCGAACTTTGTTTCCTTTGCATTTCTTTTAGCTCCCTTTGTTTTGAGCTTTGATTTTGTTGACGGTTGTTTCTGCATTTTCCCTTATCCTGGTAAACCAATCGAGTTCTAGTAATGAATTTGAAAAAAATAAAGATAAACTGAAAAAAAGAGATAAAAACAGGAATAAAAAATCAGAGAATCAAATAAACTGAAATATAAAAATGAAGGGCAAATCAAAAGATTTGCCCCTTTTGTGATGTTAGTGAAAGCCTTACAGATGTCATTGAGGAAATTTCTTCACCTCTTATTGTTTTTGTCGTTTCTTAGTTATCTCTAAATAAGAAAACCAGAAACACCTGAACAATTCTGATAAAATAAATTTCAATGCTCTTCGCATAAATTAACTTTTCAAATATTGTTTTAGTTAAATTTTACACGTCACGGAGTGCTTGTTTTTGAATAATATACCTTGGCAAAAAAAACAATTTAGTAAATCCTTTTGTTTCCTGCGCTTTTTGGCAAATTCATCCCTGATTGTCTGTTTTTATTGTTTATTTGATAGATAACAACAAATAACAGATAATTTGAATGGGCGCAAAACACTTAGCTGTTATATTCGGAAAATGCAAATTCAATGTTTTTGCTTTGATCTTTGAGTGCTCTAGTTTTTGAAAATAGAACACACACATAATCATCGCTAGTCATTTTAAACACTTGGCCTACGCAGATTATAAGGTTTTTTCCGATGTGTTTTTTGTTTTTTAATGTGTTAATGCTTCTGCTTCATTTTTACGCAAATTATCGAATCAAACTATAGATGATATTTCACGAATCATCTTTCACATATGCATATCTAACACAATTTTTTACCTTATGAACCAGAGAATGTATGTTTTTATTCTTTGATTGCTGTTTTGGTTTTATGTTTTATTCGCATCAACTTATTTTGGCAACTTTGTGTCTTAACAAATCACTAATATCTTATCTCGTTGTCAGCCATAACAAGATCGCTTTTGGCATTCTTGTCTTAGCTATTTCCTGGTTTTTCCTTGTTGCGTCTGTCGTTGATGTTATAGGTTCGTCTGTAAAAGGCTTTCGAGTGTGATGTGACCTTAAACTTGGTTAAAGTCAGCGGCTCCCTGATTTTGTTGTGGGGTGGTAGGTGAGAAAAAAGAGGACTGCAGGGAGCCTCTGTTGATCATGAAACGATTTTTATGATTTTTCTCATCCTCGATCTTACAGTGGATAATTATGAAAATGATTCTCGATAGCTATCGGAAGATAGCTAACGCTAGCTTGTTTTTCAAAAATGGGGGGTTTAACATCTAATTCTTAAAAAAAGCATTTTTCCCAATCGTTCAATCCAATCTATTCTTTGGGGACTGCTGCTCTTGTTGCTTTGTTTATGCTCTTTATTCGCTCTTCTGAATCTTTTTTAATTTTTTATTTTAATTTTATTTTGAAATTTTTGTTTTAATTTTTGTTTTTGTTGTTTTTGTTTTTGAAATTTGTTTTTTAAACTTTAAAACCATTTGTGTTTTCTTGTTTTTTTATGAAATGCATGTGCGCTGGCCGTCTAAGCTCAGTCATCCACATTATTCCAATTTTTGTCATAACTTTGTTCAACTTGTCGCTCAACTTGTATGTTTTTTTGTACATATCATACTCGATAAGTCCCATGCCTTTCATCGGCGTCAGGATGCGATCGTAAAATTGTCTTTTGTTGTATGATATCTTGATTTCTTTGCCGCGGAACGGAGGGTCATCTACTCTGATTGTGATTTTACCTTCATGAAGTTTTGTCGCGAACAATGACATCGTTGTTTTGTCAATCTCGCCGCCGTTTTCTTTAAGCTCTTCAATCAGCAGTTTGCCGACCAACACTTGTTGTTCGGTAGCAAAAATCACTTCATATATGTCGTCTGGTAAATTGTAAAGGTCAAATAACATTACCATTTTCTTCCTTCCATCTTGCTGCCATGATTACTTTTTGCTGCACCTCTTTTTTTAAATTTTTACAGGCTCAGTTTTGTTTAATCTTTGTTAGTGCTACTCGGCTCAGTTTTCATGGTTTCATGAACCTAAGCATTGGCTTCACCGACATGTTTTATCGACGTGAACTTCGTCGAATTTCGTTCGACTTGTTGTTTGCCAATATAGAATATACTAGTTAAACTAGTATATAAATGTTACTAATTAGTATACTGAGGTAGCATTGTAGGCATTTAGTACGTCTGAAAGAAACTTAATTTCATACATAAATTCGTAAAAAATGCCGAATCTGAGTTATTTTTACCTTTATAAAGTTAAGAAAACACCCTTGTTTCCTGTGGAGTAGTAGTCTGTTTCTGATGGAGAAATGAAGACTAAAACCGCCCTTAAACCGCGTGCAAACACCCTTCAAATACAGACGACAAACATTCAAAGAACCTCAAAGAACCACATAAGAAAAAGATTAAAAAAGCCATTTTTACAACTACATAGTAACAAAAAATAGAAAGATTTAAATAGTAATTCATTCATACGTTATAGAAGTAGACCATTGGGAGGTGGTTTTGATGGGTAATCCAATAAAAGAAGAATTATCAAATACAGTTCAATACATGAAAGCACTCTATAAAGTCGCAAAAAGAGATGGTGTAAAAGCAGCCTTAAAATTTGATATGGACTGCACTCGACTGGGCCACTCAGGATTATCTATTGTTATGCATACATTTGACGCAAACGAGAAAGGAGACACACACAAGCTTAAAGAGATAAAAAACATTCTAAGGGAAGCAATAAACAATCCTGATTTTTTTGAGGATGGATATCTAACTTATGGACCTCCTGACAAATACTTTGAAACAGCAGCATTAAAAAAAGGCTATGATCCATCATCTCCTGAAGTTTCACGCATGCAAAACTCTTTGCTGGATTTAGAAACCTTAGGAAGTTCAGAAGATATACTTTTTCGTGGAATATCCTGCAATCTTGAAGTCGTATCAAGTAATAAACAAAGAGCAAAATCCCAATATTCTTCAACAAGTTTCAATACAACTGAGAATAAAAACAACTGTCTGGATCTTTTCGTGGGTGGAGAACAGATACACCTAGCTTAATTTTTCAATTATCAGGGTGGTCAAAATAAAAACAAGTTCTAATGTTAGAAAAAAGCTTGAAAAATCACTTTCATTAATCAGAAATATGCAACATTCATCTGGCCTGATGTCTGCTTCTTCTCTAAAAGTAAAAACAGGATATGACAAAGCATGGATTCGCGACAATATCTATGAAAGTCTTGCTCTTGAACACTCGCAAAACAACGAGGACAAACTCAAGTTGATTAAAGCATATAGGGCTTTACTTGACATTTTTCTAAAACATGAAAATAAAATAGACTGGATGATAAAGCAGCCATTCCCTAAAGAAAAACACAGATACATCCATGCGCGTTTCAATCCATCAACATTAGAGGAATTCTGGGAAGACTGGGGAAATAAACAAAACGACGCAGTAGGCGCATTCCTTTTCAAAATTGCAGATTTAGAAGAGAAAGGACTCGGCATAATCAAGAATGAAAATGATAAAAGAATAATCCAGAAGTTAGTATGGTACTTAGAAGCAATAGAATACTGGCATGACAAAGACAATGGAATGTGGGAAGAAAATGAAGAAGTCCATGCATCATCTGTCGGAGCGTGCGTAGCAGGCTTGATAAAGATCAAAAAAAATAAACTGGCAAATGTCAATCCTGATTTGATAAGTCTTGGAATCAAAACCTTAAAAGAACTTTTGCCGAGAGAATCTGAAACAAAAGAGGTAGATCTTGCATTACTTTCTTTGATATATCCTTACGAGATTGTGACAGAAGAACAAAGAAATGCAATCCTGAAAAATGTTGAGGAAAAACTATTAAAACAAAAAGGCGTTCTCAGATATATCGGCGATCAATATTACAATCACGAGCTAGGCGAGCCAGAATGGACAATGGGTCTGCCATGGTTAGCAATAATTTATAAAAAACTAGGAAATGAAAACAAATATCTCAAATTCATGAAGATGACATATGCTGCATTCAATGATAATGACGAGCTGCCTGAATTATATTTCAGGAACACAGACAAGCACAATGAGAACACACCATTAGGATGGAGCCAGAGCCTGTTTGTAGTTGCAGAAAGGATTAAAAGCTAAACTAGAATAAATCCAAAAATCTAAAATAAAATAAATTCAAAATATAAAAATCTCAAAGATTTAAGAGAAAAAATGCATAAACCAATATACGAACCTGAAGTCAGACACATAGAATGCGTCTATGAAGCAAGACAGGCGCATGCCCTCTTAAAAAGAAATCTGACTGCTTATTTTCGGCCGAGCATTCCAGAACATCAATGGAAAAACACATTGGTTGCTGTAGAAAACAGGATTGTTAATGGAGTTCTTATCTACAAATTGGATTTTCATAAGTATGGCTTGCCGGATTTTATGAGTTCTGCAGATTGCTTAGGGGTAGATTTCATTGCCTCTGAAAAAAATGGCAGTGGAACACTGCTGCTGAAAAAAGCTGCAGAGATTGGCACTATTGAAGGCAAGGATGCTCTTGCGACAAATTCAATAAATGACAAGTTTTGGATAAAGAGGAAAGGATTCAATAAAACACAGGAAGACGGACTCACTTGCTGGAAAAGAATTGACGAACTCGTGCAGGCACTTGAAACAAAATATTACAGTTGAATGAAGTTAAGATAATTAAAAGCCATACAAAACACATATTCACCACTAAAAAGCAGTAACAAAAAAGAAAGATTTATAAATGAAAATAGCTTTTTCTAAGACATTGTTGAGCAATATCAACTAACACAATCGAACAATATCAAATAACACAAGCCAGCAATCAACAATAAAATAAATCAAACTTAAGAACAATTAAGGGGACTCATAAATGACCAACTCAGAATCTAAACTAGAACAAATAATTGCAGCACTAGGCCAAACAGCAAAAAATCTCTTATCGCCAGAACCAGATAAAAAAACCAAAAAAAGAAACTATCTGGAAGGAGTTGGTAAAAACAGATATTCTAGCACAAGTTCAGATCATTATAAAGAAATAACTAAAATACGAGAAAAACTAAAAGAGGAACAAAACCTAAGAAACCATCTGAATTCATACGATAACATCGCAGACAGAGGTCTTGCGATAGGCACTGCAGCCAACCTGTTAACGCATTCTTTCAGCAAAGCAATAAATGGAATCACAATATACAGCGCAATATATGACTTATATCTTATGAGCTATTGTTCAAAGACCTGCTCTAAGAATTACATACCATCTCAGTTAGAGGATAAAATCAACAAGTATGCCCTTCCGATTGCGGCAGCGGTATCGTCTATAGCATACTATTTTCTGATTAACAATTCAGATGTCGAAAAATTTGAACCGAGTTATTATGTGCATGAAGGGCTAAAAGTTATGTTGACTGCCAGTAAAATGATAGTCGACTGGCACAGAAGATACAATGAAAAAATAATAGAAAACAAAATAAATAGAAGATAAAAGCGAATAAAAAAAAGATAAAAACTGATAAAAAAGGAATATTTTAATTCACCACTTTATAATGATTAAAAAACCAAAAGATTTAAAAAGGGATTAAGACAATCAATAGGAATAGATGGCGAATAGATTATAACCAGCCAAAGGACCGGCTATAGGGAAGATAAAAGCCTGCTAAATCCGTTTATCTGAACTGGTAAGGATAAAAAGCCAAAAAAAATCAAACCGGGTCCAGGCAATATTCAAAAATAAAAATCAAAAAATAAACTAACAAAACCGGAAGAAAAATGATAGGACTTTTACCAGAACCAGAACACGGAAGCGGCACAACAAGGCTAGTACAAAGACTTATCAATAAAGGAAAAGAAGTAATCGAAAAACAGCCAGAATATGTAACCGACATAAAAAGAGACATATCCACAAGACTGAAACGCGCAGATAACTTCTTAAAAACAAAACATGATTCTTTACTAGATGCTTCTGAAGCTGCAAATAAAACATTCACCCTTTTTTATCAAGCGCAAAGAATTAACGAAGTTAATGAAACAGATTTATGCAGACGAGATTTCGACGCAATAAGAACAAGTCTTGAAGACATCACAAAAGAGATAAGAACAGACCTCATGAACTTAGTCGAAACAAAAGCAGAGGATAAAGAATTAACAGGCATCCAAGCCATAAGATATTTTGAATCCATATTCAGCATAACACAAACACACAATCAAATAACAACAAAGAAACATTATGACCTCCCAAGAACATACAGCAAACTTATGGGCGACCAAGAAGAAAGCCCGCTAAACCAAGCGTTTGGTAATCTCGCTTCTGATTTTATAGAACTAAAAACAAAACTAATCAAAGACACCCCGGAAAACATAAAAAAACTATCTGGACTTGACCTAAATGAAAGTACTCTGAAATACAACGCAAGAATAGAAGAAACAATAATGGACATAAGCAAAGAAAAATTAAGAGAAGTATTGATGGCGCCTCGCCTTTCAACAAATTCCACTTTCAAACCAATACAACAGACAGACTTTGAAAAAATTTATGAGATTCTTAAAGACGAAATCGGCATAGAACATTTAGAAAAATTTGCAGCATTCAACAGAACAATGCTAATCGGAGCCTACTGCTTAAATAGACAACAAGCAGATAACCAAAATAGCTCACTTGAAAATTGTTTAGATAATTTAACCAATGCCGATTTAGGGAATATACAAAAAACAGGCATCGATGCAACAGCTAAAGACATAAAGAATGCAGAAAAATATTTCATAGAAAAACACCGCATAAACATCAATAAACAATTTGTTTATTCTCCAATAACTCCGGAATTAATACCGTGCATCAAAGCAACTGACGGCAAGAATGAAGGAAAAAATTCAAGCGTAAGAACAAAAATAAGCAGATACCTAAAAGACTGCTTAACCAATGAAGAGGAAAGAAACGGAAAATTAATACAGAATTTTGATGCAAATGTTGACAAGATATACGAAGCAGTAATCACGTACAGAGAAAGCTTAAGGGTTGTTGATGAATTCAAAAACTTCGCATTAATGATGCTGCCTAGAATAGATCTTGAACAATATGTAAAAACTCTCGAGCAGAAAGACAATAAAAATTACAGACACAATGTATTCACAAACGAACTTCTTAAAGAAAGTGACAAGATATTCGGAAAAAAACTGATAATAAGAACAGACGATATTCCGCTTAAAGAGACAGTCAGTGTTAAATTTGCTCAAAGATATCTGAAAGAACAAAAGGAAAAAGCAAGAAATTTAATGGGATTGTACAGCGAGTTATTTAACAATAATGGAGTAGTGGGAGTATTAGAGGAAAAGATTGGAACAGAAATAGCGCAAATCAATCAAAAATATGACAATTCTCTTCTTGATAAAATAAGCATAGAAGGAACAAACCATAAATCTCTTATGAATTACTGCGAAACAATACTTGAAAAAAAGATAAAAGAAACAGAAGAACTGTATGAAGATGCAAACTCTTTAGGAAGACAAAGCGCAGTCATGCTAACTAACCTAAAAAGCATAGAACTCAAATTCAATCAAAAGGCAACATATAGAAAGAACACAGAAAGCAAACTTGAAGAATTGACAACAAAAACCATCTCAAACATCAACGAATTAATTGAACAATACAATTCACAAATAGAATCAGAAAGAAAAGAAGAGCTATCAATACTGAAAAGTTCATATTCTAAGATAGTAGATGTAAATGAAAGAAAAATAAATCTTGATTTTGTTGGTTTACTGCTTAATCTGAAGACAACGCTAGAAAAAATGCAGCATGTCGCAGACAAACAGGAGCAAGAATCAGATAAATTGCGCAGCTATGAAACCATAAACGATCTCCAAAGAGATATCGGAAGATACATATCATCAAAATACAAAAGCAATTATGATAGAACAACATCCATTGCAGAAAGAGAATTCCTCAGATTTACAAAGTTCTATTTCGAAAAGGTAATTGGCCAGGAAATAGTAAACGGCACAGGCCATGAAAAAAACAAAATCTATGGGATACTGCATGACAGGCTGGCTGTTTTAGAAGGAGAGGATTTTCCACTTTTAAACCATCTAAAGGATCTAGAAAAACTTGAAAATGTAAGAGCAGGTCATTATCTTCTTGATCAAGAAAAAGAAAAAATACCTGACCAAGAAAAAATACTCACTTTATATGAAACTATCAGTAGAGTATTCAGCGCAGAGGAAAAGACAATTGAAGCAAGACAGCAAAATCAAACAAATCCAGAACCATTACCAATGGGAACATTTACACCAACGGATTTTCTTAGCTAGTAAAACCATATAACTTTATAATTTAAAAAGTAAAAAATATAAAAAACTAAAAAACACATTCTTTAAGGTTTAGATTTTCTTTAATGTTTTTTGTTTACCCCTCGCAAGTTATTCCATCACTAATTTTTATAGTCTAACTAATCTGTGAGGCCATCATCAAACAAACAAAACAAACTAAGGGATTTTAGAAAGATTTATAAACAATTTACCATTATTAAGTAGTTAATAAGCAGGTGTTTAATCAGCTTTAGCTATATGGCTTCAGCCTTAATGGACTAAGAATCAATCTAAACTCTGAATATGGCGCTCTTTCAAAAGAAAAATAAACTTGGCAATGGAAAAACAGAAAAGCCAAAAATAGGCTGCGCCAGCGCTATTGTGAAGACAGGAGTAGCCGGAATACTCTCTCTGACTTTAGGAACCACAGGCACACTTCTTTATTTTAACAATAAACTGGAAAACAAAATAATCCCCGAATACAGGGAAAAATATCTTAAGAATATGAATTTACCTTATAATGCAAGAATCATCACTTCAGACAACCAAGCAATAGGCGGTTTCAACCCAAATTTTACGACAGAAAACAGGGAATTTGTAAAAGAAGTGCCAAAACCACTTGAAGATGTTGTAATCGCTTTTGAAGACAAAAAATTCAAAAAAGATTCTGTAAACTTCTTAAGACTGGCAAAAGCGGTTTTTGAGACATATGCGCACGGAAATACTCAAGGCGGCAGCACCCTGACAATGCAGCTTGCAAAGATGATAAAAGGCGACAGAACACAAAATGCCAAAAGAAAAATTGAGGATATTCTGCTTTCATTTGCAATTGACGAGAAATTCTCAAAAGAAGAAATAATGAACTTATACTTCACATACGCTTATTTTGGCAATGGCCAATACGGAATATATTCTGCTTGCAGATACTATCTTGAAAAACCAGAATGCAAAGGGATAAGCCTGGATGAAGCGGCAATGCTAGTATCATTCCTGAAAAACCCAACCAGATATTCGCTTGATGCAGATATCGCCAGAGAACACAGAAACATTGCCCTCGCAAGAATCGCAGAATCAAAAGTCATACAAAAAGCATATGGCGGAAAAGAAAAAATACTAAACTACATGAACGCACCTATAAAATTCTCACAAGCAAAAATCGTGAATAAACATCCGTTCATATCAGAAGCAGTAAGACAGGAACTTTTCTCAAAACTTGGAGAAAGAATATACACTGACGGAATACTGGTACACACTACAATAGACTCAAAGGTCCAAGAAGCTGCAGAGGCCGCAATGAAGATAGGTTTTGAACATAATGACAAACTCATAAAAGTCTATTACAAAGAAATCACAGATGAAAATGGCAACAAAAAAAGAGTTCCGATAAAATATGAAGGGACATTGATTGCAATAGACCCGCAAACAGGTTATGTCAAAGGATTTGTCGGCGCAAGAGATTGGAAAACAAGCGAGTTCTTCTTTTCAAACGGAAAAAGACAGCTTGGATCAGGAGTCAAACCGCCAATATATGCTGAAGCGCTCGAAAGAAAAGTACTGACACCAGACAGCATAATCTCAGATTCGGCAGTATGTTATAATGAAAAATGTTTCGTCAATTACCACGGCCAGTCAGTCGGAGCGATAAGCGTACGAGATGCGCTGCAAAAGTCTGTCAACAGACCAGCTGTAAGGATAATGCTTGATGCAGGCATCGCCAATGTGATACAAAAATACTATCTTCTCGGAGCAGAAGGACCACTAATACCAAACCCGCAATTTGCATTAGGCGCAGGAGACATAAGCCCGATGGAACTTGTCACAGCAATCGCATCATTACAGAACGGATATCATTTTCCTACGACATTCATCGAATATGTCGAAGACAAAAACGGCAAAATCCTGATAGATAACAGAAAGCCAAAAGGAAAGAGGATGTGGAGCAAACAAACAATCACAGATATGATGAATATGATGCAGCGCGTACCGCTTGATGGAGGAACTGTCCCTGGACTCAGCAGAGTGCTTGAGGAACAACATTTCAAGGACACAAAAATAAAACCTAAATACAACACAAGATATGATGCAAAAAAACACCAGTATAAAGGAGCGCCAAATCTTGGATGCAAAACAGGAACAGAAACACAATCAAGAATGGTCGGACTCACTTGTATCATATCAGACACAGATGAAGGTTTCCCCCTGGCTGTAACAACTTACTTCGGATATGGCGACGCTGCAAGAGAACTCGGAGCAAGCTTGACAGGCGGAAGAGCATCACAACCAGCGCATGTCGAATTCATAAAAAGAGTAACAATGCAAGCAAAAACACCAAAAAAAGAATTCAAAAGCTTTGATGATCGTTTCCAAGAAAACTTTTCTCCGACAATCTATGAAACATCCTATACTCCGGATAAAGTTGGATATAACAAAAACAACATTAACATAGTAACAAACAAAGGATATCTGACAGACATAATAAACAACCATAAAGGTAAAAATATAGACGAACTGGCACAGCTATTCAGAACATTAGGGATAGAAGATACAGGAGAGACAAAGAACGGAGAAAAAGACAAAAGCTTCAAAAAAGAACTGCTTAACCTGATAAAAGATATTATGAAAGGAGAAGGTTATCTGAAATTCTTAAGAGCAGAACAAACAACAGAAGGGTTTGATATACACTATAAAAGATGTAGAGAGAAAAATGACGAAAAAAGCTGTTTCGGCGAACTAATAAAGCATTATTCTTGGAGCGCAGAACAAAACCCTTTTGGAATGAAAAATCTGTCATATCTAAAAGACGGGAAGGATATAGCTGCCTTCAGATTACTTGATCAAAACAACAATGAACCGAAAGAACAAGTTTACATAAAAACCTGGAAAAAATTCATCCAAGCAAAAATTGTCGAAGACACAATAAAAAGAGGGCCATTCATAACCTCCTGGAACAGGCAGGGCATGAATGACGCTCAATTATCGGAAATAAGAACAATGATGCCAGAAGTTGACTTCGACAGAATAAACATGGACTTCCATTACAAGATAATAATGCTCGGCAACCAGATAGTTTCTGCGCAAGTCGATGTAACAAACAGCAATCTTGAAGTATCAAAAAAACCAATAAAAAACAAAAACGGAATAATAACCAGCGGAACAGTCAAAGCAGTAACAATAGACGACAGATGCATAACAGAAAACGGACAGGACTGCTATCAAAAAGATTGGCCAACAAGAAAAGGAAAATTTATCTTCTACAAAACAGGAAATGAAAAAGTTACAGAAAGAAGCGTCACGCAGATAAGATCTGAAGAAGGCACAGATGTTTTGGCTTCATATAATGGCACAGTCGCTTACTCTAACAAGGAATGGGGAACTCTTGTAATAAACTATGAAACAAAAAATGGCAGTTATGCAGCGCAATATGAAGGAATATACAGCAAACTAAACAATGGAGAAAAAATAAAACAGGGACAGATGATAGGAGAGATTGATAACAGAGCAAACCTATTCCTCAGAGTGAAAAAAGGACAAGCGTCTGGAATTAATAATCACCAAGATTCTGACCTAGACTTCAAAATGCTCGTAGATATACTTGAATTTTTGCCTGTATCCAAAAAGATAGACACCCCTGGAATCAACAAAGAAATAGAATATAGACTTAAGCTGCTGGATTTTTTCTCAAAACAATATGATGTAACCAAAAAAAGCAACAAAAATAAGGATAACAACTACAACGACAGTAATAATCAAAGATATTCAAACATATTTCCAACAAATAACAATTCAAACAACAATTCCATCATAACCAACTTTGAATTATTTGATTTGTCTGCCTTGTTAGAACAAGCATACAAGCCAGAACCAAACTACAGAGAAAACTTAAGAAAATTCTTAATGCCTGGAAAAAGATATAGATGAATTCTTTTAAAAAAATAAAAACGTTGCTGGCTCTGTCCTAAATCTCACTTCGTTCGGGTTAGCATCGACTCGCACCTTTCATGTGTTTCTTGACAAGCTGACATTCCCGTAGGGAGCATCCCCTTGTCAGCGTAGCTACTTGAAATAATAGGTGCTCGTAAATTGATGCTAACCTTTATTTAGGACAGAGCTCATTATCACTTAAACATCTCATCAACAAGCTCAACAAACATTGCAGAACTCCATGCCTGAGCCAAACAACCCTGAGATTTCTGTTCCTTTGCAGAACTGAGCTCTGCATGATAGCCAATCGCACCATGATTAAGTATTTCTCTAGTACTCGCATCTAGAATCGCATGTATGTTTTTTGCAAACATTTCCTTATCAAGCTTAAACATGCAAAGCGCTGCAAGATTATTGATCCAGTACCATGAATCGCCGCGATGATATGATCTCGGATCCTCTCCAGTATGAGTATCGCAAAACAAATGACTTTTTTTGTCAATAGACGAAATCCCTCCCCAATCAAGCCATAATGCTTTCAAGCAGTTCTCAAAACAAATTTTCCATTCCAAATTACCAAGAAGCTCAGGATAGATATAATAAGCAATAAAAACATTAGGCCTTATTGTCTCATCGTCAGCGCCATCCTTCAGATATTTTCCATTCCAGAAAGCATCTTTAACCTTCTGTTTTGTCTTCTGTTCAAGGTTTGAATAAAACTTCTTATGAATATCGTTTACAGACAAATCATGAAGAAGCCTATACATGATTAAACGCATTGCCTGAATCTCGATTCTTGCTCCTGCGCGTGAATCTCCCTTGAAATCAGTGTCCATCCAAGTTGTTTTCGGATGATTAAATGCAATGCAATCACTAGTTGAATTCTTAAAAAGCAAGTCAGCTGCCGATTTTATCTTTGAATAAATAATCTCTTTTTCTTCATTACTAAACTTGTGAAGATTCTGATGTATCCTTTTGCAGAGCCAGCCAAGAGCGTCTGCGCTAACAATTGAATTCTTAGGATACTGACCAAACAAAAAACCCTTATCATCAATCATCTCCAACTGCCTCATAACAACATCCTTTGAGAATGTCAAAGCGCCTGACAAGAATAATGCCTGCAAACTGATTGCCTCATCTCTTGACCAGAACTGGAAAAACCAAGGAAGGCCTGCATAGATTCCTGCAGAATCATCAATTATGCTGGAAAGATTATGGACCGCATTAAGCGAAAATTTGAAAGCAGTAAGCTGGTTCTCATGCAAGATTTTTTTCCGAAGTGAATACGAGATGTAAAATTCGCGTTGTTTTAATTTCAAATTATCAAGGTTTGACAAGACATAATCTGCTTCGCTTATTGCCTCCTTTCTCGAACTGCCAAAAGAAACCACACACCTAGATGTCTTTGCAGAAAATGCATTGAAAACATATTTCCCCCACGGCGAAGAATTTCGCTTTTTGTCCATATCATACTCTACAGGGAACCACTGCTCTGCTTTTTCATAATAAAAATTCTCATCAGGAAAAGCAATGCAAGCGTGGACTGTGTATTCATCTTCGCCCTGATTTTTGCCATCTGCAGCGCCAGCATTGCCGTTATAATCACGATAATCCTTCTTTTTTGTATAAGAAATAACAATCTTATTCTTAAACCGCGAGATATTGTAATAGCGGCCAAAATTTCTGTTATCATAACTTTCGCGAATATCAAAAACAAACTCTAAATCCTTCTCAGAACTGAGCTCATAAACAAGCGCATTCCTCCCAAAAGGCATGAAAAAATTCTCATGAACACCATCGGACCTTTTTCTTTCAGCAGACAAGTTATCTAATTTAAGACTGACAAGTTCCGAAGAATCTTTTATTATGATGTTCTCCAATATCTTAAACATCCTGAAACCGGAATTGAAATAAAGCCCAAAAAACCTGCTGATCTGCCTGCCTGAAAACAAAGCATAACCACCATGCCTATTTGTCAGAAGAAAGGCATTCTGATTAAGGTCTTTTTCAACAACATGCTCTTTCATTTGATACCCCTTCAACTTTTCAATAACGCTCTTAATCATTTAAAGTTCATTCCTGTAAAATTTTGCTGCAGTTTCAGGACTTACCGAGTTAACTATGACATCAGTCAAAAACTCAAAACCTGCCCATGTAGCAAGCCTTGGCGTTATCTCGATATGGAAATGCAAATCATCACTATCAGGAGAATAGAAAAACAACATGTTGTATGAGGCATCAAGCGCTTTAAGCTTTGAAAGCGCACCATGGATTAGTTCGGCCAATGCAGAAATCTCATCTTTTGTCAAATCATTGAAAGTCTTAACATGTCTTTGAGGCATAATCCATAACTCATAATTAAAGCGGGATGCAAAAGGAGCAAAAGCGAGCGCATGGCTGTTTTCAAAACATTTTCTTGGACTCTTATTCTCGACCTCATAAATCTTGCAATAAGGACATCCTGTATGCTTGGCTGCTGCATCTATCTTTTCCCTGACCAACGGAGGAATATGCGAAAATGCAACAACCTGAGTATGACTATGAACAAGAGATGTTCCGCCTTCAGGACCGTGATTCTTAAAGATAACAACATAATTTATGCTTGGCTTTTTAATCAGCTCTTCAACCCTGCCCTTATAGATTTCCAATAATTTTTCAACATCAGCTTTCTGCAAATCCCACAGCTGCAAGTCATGACTGGGTGTTTCAACAACAACTTCATGAAAACCATAAGCTCCGCCGTATGTGAAAAACTTACCATCAGAAACAACTTTGGGATTTTCCTCGCTTGAAACAAAAGCAAATTTATTGGCAAACCAACGCATCTGCCATGCAGTATTTGGAACTGCAGAAGCAGAGACATTTGATGAGCTCGGCACTCGTCCTATTTCTGTCGGAGTAAGAGATTCATTACCAGGACAAAAAACACAAGCACTATGATTATCTTCCTTTTTATGCTCCCTCTTAAATTGTCTAGGCCGGTCTTTACGTTTCTCAGAGAGGATAATCCAACGATCCAGAAAATAATCCTTGCGCAATTCCATTTTTTAACAACCTTGCAAAACAATTCTATTATTTAAAAGCACCCTATAAATTATTACAGTACCACTTAGCTCTGTAAAAAATCTCACTTCGTTCGGACAGCGTCGGTAAAACTCGCGCCATTAAATTCGAAAAAACGGTCAGGCCCAGTGACCTGCGAGTGAGCTCGTTGCGAACTCGCTCACAACTGACCGGGGCGTCCCCCTGACCTTCTTTGATGTTTCCATCGAAGGAGTTTTGCGAGTTGACGCTGCCTGCATTTTCTACAGAGCAATCTATTTGTAAACTCTATCAACTGCCAAATTATGAGCATCAATATAATTTTTAACAAAAATATTCCAATCAGCATGACTCGCAACATGCTTTGCTTCAATCTTATTCTTTATGCGATCTTCCTTTGACAACATTGCGAATAGATAAAAAGTATTAGCAAGCTCTTCAATAACTTTTTCTTCACTAACACCATATCTTTTTAGAACAAATACACCAGGATTCTTTTTCTGAGCAGACCCTGCCTGAATATATCTTCCAAAACCTGCAAGATCTGTTGTGACAGACGGAACACCTAAAGCCGCTGCCTCAAGAGGAGTATAACCCCACGGCTCATAATAAGAAGGAAAAACACCAAGATGCGAGCCAGTCATACTCTCATAATAGCTAGTATCAAGCAAACCATCCGCGCCCGTAAGA
>JAUYGA010000191.1 GCA_030690755.1 Nanobdellota archaeon | reverse complement strand
TCTTAGAGGCGGCGCATATAAACCGAGAACTGATCCAGAAAGTTGGGAAGGACTCGGAGAAGAAGGACTGGAACTCCTTGTAGAAATAAGACAAATAACAGGACTACCAGTTATAACTGAAATAATAGATGCTTCGTATATACCCCTATTTCAAAAATACAACATAGACATATACCAAGTCGGCGCAAGAAATGGCCAGAATTTTGTTTTACTAGATGCACTAAGCAAAATTGATGCGCCAGTTTTGCTTAAGCGAGGCGATCATCTTTCTATCAGCGAATATTTACTGGCAGCAAAACGAGTTTACAGAGGCAATAAAAATCTTATTTTATGTGAACGAGGAGATAAGACAACAGATGAAGCGCACAGAAATATCCTCAACCTAAACAATATACCGATA
Source organism: Nanobdellota archaeon (assembly GCA_030690755.1). GTDB lineage: Archaea > Nanobdellota > Nanobdellia > Woesearchaeales > JAUYGA01 > JAUYGA01. The sequence goes on along the minus strand of JAUYGA010000191.1, from coordinate 5,744 downwards.
ATAAGACAAAAATACCATCTGCCAATAATTATAGACCCAAGTCACGGAACAGGAAGACGCGAATCAATAAAAGATATGAGCCTTGCTGGAATTGCTGCAGGCGCAAACGGCTTGATTATTGAAGTGCATTACAAACCAGAAGAAGCAAAATGCGATGGAGCCCAAAGCATAAATGGCGAATTCAGAAATTTAGTTCCAAAAGTAAGAGAAATGTACAACATGATTAACAACAACTGAATAACAAAACTTGGCAAACAAAAACAAACTAGAAAACCTTTTAAATCAACAGATAAAGAACTGGATAAAGATAGTTGATATTTTTATGTTTTATCGGGCATAAATATACTAAATGCGCTGAGGCGAGGTACTTAAATCTATGACAGAAATAAAGAAATTGGTTAAAAGTTTGCATCCGCTCGAAAGAAAAATACTGCCCTTTTTAGCAGAAGGAAAAACAGCGAGAGAATTAGAAAAAGATAGCAAGCTCAAAGACATAGAAGTCATGAGGTCATTGCAGTGGTTGCAGAATAAAGAGATAGTAATTCTTGATGAAGAATTAAAAGAAGTGATAGAGCTTGATGAAAACGGAATAAAATACGCAAAAAACGGTCTTCCAGAAAAAAAATTCCTGCAAGAACTTGCTAAAAAAAACACATTAAAAGTCAGCGAAATAAAAAAAGTTCTTGGACTAAGCGATGAAGAAGTAAACATCTGCATAGGATCCTTAAGGAAAAAAGTTGCAATAGAGCTCAAAAAAGAAGCTGAGTTGACAGCAACAATAACAGAACAAGGCAAAAAACTTCTCGCAAAAGAGACCTTTGAAGAAAAATTTCTGCAGAACAAATTCCCAATAGAACTAGGACACCTTAAAGACGAATCCTTGTTTGCTTTTGAAGAATTAAAGAAAAGGAAAAACATAATTAAAAAAATATTGGTAAAAACAATCAGAGTAAGGCTCACAGAGACTGGAAAAAAACTCATAAAAGAAAAAGTAGATATTGATGTTACAGACGCATTGACAAGCGACATACTAAAAAATGGTTCTTGGCGCGGCAAAGAATTCAGAAGCTATGATGTAAAAATAAATGTTCCAAAAATACATTGCGGAAGAAAACAACACTACAGAAGGTTCCTCGAAGATGTAAGAAGAAAGTTCCTTGCGCTCGGCTTTAAAGAAGGCGCTGGACCTGCCGTGGAAACAGAATTTTGGGATATGGATGCTTTATACATGCCGCAATTTCATTCTGCAAGAGACATACATGCAGGATATAGAATAAAAGAACCAAAATATGGCGGTAAAGACATTCCTCCCGAGGTTCTAAAAAAAGTTAAGGATGCGCACCAAACAGGCCATGGAACAGGCAGCAAAGGATGGGGATATGAATTTGACGAGCAAAAAACAAAAACGCATGTTCTGAGAACACATGATACGGCAATCTCATCAAGAATGCTGTCATCAAGCAAACTTGAGATTCCTGGAAAATATTTTCAAATTGCGAGATGTTTCAGACCAGATGTAATTGATGCAAAACATTCTGTTGATTTCAATCAATGCGGAGGCTTTGTAATTGACGAAGGGCTTAATTTTGCGCACCTAAAAGGACTGCTGAAACTTTTTGCAGAAGAGTTTGCAGAGACAGACCAGATAAAGATCAGGCCAGATTATTTCCCATTCACAGAACCAAGCGCAGCATTATTTGCAAAACATCCAGAACTTGGATGGATTGAACTTGGAGGAAGCGGAATATTCAGGCCAGAACTTGTAAAACCCCTTGTCGGAAAAGATATTCCTGTTATCGCATGGGGAATAGGAATCGACAGGATGGCAATGTTCAAGCTAGGACTAAACGATATCAGAAACCTTTATGGACATGATTTTGAGCTGCTTCGAAATATAAAAATGGAGTAATAAAGTTAAAAAAAATAAAAAATGCCGACAATAACATTTTCATTCACGGACTTGCAGAAATTGGTGGGAAAAAAGCTCGACCTAGATGAAACTAAAGAAATAATGTGGAAATGCAAAGGAGAAGTTGAAGGATATGATAAAGACACAGATGAACTCAAAGTAGATGTTGCTGATACTAACTTACCATGCATGTGGTCAATTGAAGGCGTTGCAAGAACTCTGAAAGGCGCTCTTGGAATTGAAACTGGACTTCCAAAAATAGAAATAAAAAAATCAAAATACGAATTAACCGTCGATAAAAGCGTCAAGGATGTGAGACCTTACATTTCTGCTTTTGTCGCTAAAGGCCATAAAGTCGATGACTATCTGATAAAACAGATAATCCAGCTTCAGGAAAAATTATGCGAAACATATGGCAAGCGCAGGCAGAAGATTGCAATAGGTATATACAGATATTCTAAAATAAAATTCCCTGTGCATTACAAAGCAACTGAACCTGAATCCATAAAATTCACACCACTTGACTTCAAGAAAGAAATGACACAGCAAGAGACCCTTGAAGAACATCCAAAAGGAAAAGAATATGCCTGGATACTTGAAGGAAAAAAGAAATACCCCCTATTACTTGATGATAATGGGGGCGTTCTCAGCTTCCCGCCAATAATAAATTCAAATGATACAGGAAAAGTAGAGATTGGAGATTCTGAACTCATGTTTGAATGCACAGGAGAAGACCAGGAATCATTGCTTCTTGCAACAAACATATTTGCGCAGGCTTTCTTTGACCGTGGTTTTGAAATATATTCTGTAAAAATAAAATACCCTGAGAAGAAAGACGAGATTGAAACTCCGTTGATAGAAGAGGAAGAAATCAAGCTTGACTTAAAGAAAATAAAAGATATAATCGGGATTGACATCAAAGAAGAAAAAGTAAAAGAACTTCTTGGAATGGCAAGATATGGATATTCAAAAGGAATTGTAAAAATCCCGTGCTACCGCAAGGATGTAATGCACCAAGTTGATGTCATAGAAGACATTGCAATCATGCACGGTTATGATAATATTGAAACACAACCAATCACCTGTTTCACAATAGGAGAACAGCTGCCGATAATAAAAACAATAGACAGATGCAGAGAAATAATGGTAGGCCTAGAGTATCAAGAAATATTTAGCCCGATTCTTACAAACAAAAAAACTTTGTTTGAAAATATGAACACCCCTGAGTTTAACATTGTTGAGATAGAAAAACCAATGTCTGATACTTACTCTGTTCTGCGCAATTGGTTAATTCCAATCCTGCTTGAAGCGCTTTCAAAAAACAAGCATGTAGAATATCCTCATAAAATCTTTGAGCAGGGACTTGTAGTTGTCAACAAAAAAGATGGAATAAAAGATTATGAAAGAATTGCAGCAGTTTCAGCAAACCATACTGCAGACTTCACAGAAGCGAAACAATCTGTTGACTTAATAATGAGAATGCTTGGAAAAGAGAAAGAGTATCATATAGAAGAAGTTGAACATGATTCATTCATTCCTGGAAGAGTTGGAAGAATTGTTGTCGGAAACACAAAAGTCGGCTATGTCGGCGAGATTGCTCCACAAGTTCTAACAAACTTAGGAATAGAAATGCCTGTTTCTGGATTTGAAATAAATTTAACTGAAATGACTGAGAAAACCAGAGCAAACCAATAAATTATTTTTTTGTGATTGCAGCCAATTGCGAAAGTATCATCTTAATTTCTTTGCATTCTTTTTCTGCAGATCCAAAAAGCATAGGCACACGTGTCATGAGTGTAAGTTTTCCATGCCAAGCTTCCAGGCCAAATTTTTCACGACTCAACTTGCCTTGACATAATCCATCTAACTTATCATAACTGTTCTTTGCATAAATTATCCTTCTGAGCAGTTCATCATTCACTTTTATCAGAAAGGGGATATTTCTTAATATTGGTTCTTTTGAATAACTCTGAGCGTACCTTACATAATAATACATTTTACGCTCTTGCTTGTTTGCCCAACCCAAGTCACTTTTAAGTTTGACAAGAAAGATCTTTTTTTTCATGGTAATTGGTTCTGCTAATTTAGGAGCATAAGTAATTGAAAATGATTGTAAATCAAGCAAAGAATGTATCATAACACTATGATGAGCATACAATTTCTCACATAGAGAATCAGTAATATTTTTAGCCTTATAAGCGACTGACATAACTCACCTCTTTTATACTTACTAATTTTTCAAATAATATCTTCTTCAGCAATAACTAAAAAATCTCCTGAAGCTATAACTGAACTGAATGGAATCAGAAGATTTCCTTGTTTGTCCTTTTCAAGCTGTAATTTCTGACAGTATGTTGTAGGGGTTGTCAAAACAATATGCACCAGTTCACCGGATTTTGTCTCAAAAACCAAATCACCGACAGTACCAAACTTTTTTCCAGCTTTGCTTACAACAGTCTTACCAAGAAGTTGTTTTGATGATTTTCGATCTTCAGCCATTTTATCGCCTCGTTTTATTATGTTTTTTTATCTTAATTATAATCAATCAAAGTGCTGTTCTCTAAAGTGTTATTATTGAAAAATTACAACATTCTGACTTCGATTCAGATAATTAGACAACAGGGATATTTAAAACTTTTGTTTCGTGTGCTGTTTAACGTGTTTTCTCCTGCTCACATGGAACATAAATAGGCCTATAAACACCATTAGAATACTAATATATTGAGCAAGGTCAAATCCATAATACCTGGATTCCTCCCTGAAAAACTCTACAAAAAAGCGCGTAAACCCATAAAAACCGATAAGCAGAGAGAACGAGAGCCCAGGGAAATAATGCAGTTTTCCAATCTTCTTGGTCTTTTCAACATACACCAATAAAACAAAGATAAGCAATGCAGCAGACATATGGTAAAATGCGACGGGATGCCGAGGAGCGCCGCCATAATAGATTGCCCAAGGAACCTGCGTAATCATACCAAGATGATCGCCGATAAGAAGGCAGCCAATCCTCGTTATAGCATAGCCTAAAGCCACTGAAGGAGCAAAAACATCAAAATAGACCCAATAGCTGATTTTCTTCCAATTCATATAAACCCAACAAAACAAAATTCCGCCGATAAGGCCGCCATGAAAAGTCATACCTCCTTCCCAAACCTTGAAAATGTCTAGGAAAGAATGAAATCTATCCAAGTATGCAAAAACATAACCTAACCTGCCGCCGATGATTGCGCCTAAAAGAATCGCAAAAGAAAGATTATAAGCATGTTCTGCGCTCAGGTTTCTTTTTTTAGCAAAATAAACTGCAATATATATCCCAAAGATAAAAGCTAAAGCAAAAAACAAACCCCAAACAAAAATAGTTACAGAACCTATTGAAATGGTGTGAATTGGTTTGTAAGGAATCATTTTATTCAAAAACATCCAACTTTAAGTTATATAAAATTAACTAAACACATAAATACTAAACAAACACATAAAATACAAACAAAAAAAATAAAAAATAGATAAATAACTTATTCTTCAACCATCACATTAACTATTGAATTTGTTGTTAGGTCCCTGTAAGTTCCCATCATAGTCACATCTCTGAAAACTAAAGCGCCGTCAGACTCATAAGTGCCGACGCTTGGCCAAACATCAGCCATGACGGTATAGTCTGAAGCGTCTTTTGAAATGATAATTGTTGGAACTTTTGTTATATTATATTTTGAAATCAATTCTTTTGCAACAACATCATTAACATCAAGTTTTGTCTGACTGACAACCTTCATTCCCAATCCTGAAATTATACTCTCATGGATTGAAACATTATAACAAGTTAAACAGGATGCATCAG
>JAUYGA010000185.1 GCA_030690755.1 Nanobdellota archaeon | reverse complement strand
TTTCAGTCTCAGAACCAATAACAATCCTGTCAGGATTCATGAAATCCTTGACAGCTTCTCCTTCTCTCAAAAATTCAGGGTTTGAAACAACATCGATTTCCTGCTTTTTCTTCTGATTCTTAAGAATAATTGCCTTGACTTTTGCAGCCGTTCCAATAGGAACAGTGCTCTTGTCAACAACAACTTTATAGCCATTCTGATATTTGCCTACAGATTCTGCAACAGAAAAAACATATTTCATGTCTGCTCTTCCATCAACACCTTCAGGAGTTCCAACTGCAACAAATATAACTTCAGCGCTTTGTATCCCTTCCTTGACATCGGTTGTGAATTTAAGCCTGCCTTGTTTTGCATTTATTTCTACCAACTCCCTAAGACCTGGCTCATAAATAGGAAGGATTCCTTTCTTAAGGTTTGAAATCTTTTTCTCATCAACATCAACGCAGATGACATCATTGCCTAACTTAGCCAAGCATGTTCCTGCAACAAGACCGACATATCCAGTTCCCATGACCGTTATTTTCATTCAAGCACCTCAAACATAATATTCACAACACTATTTATGCGTTTTATAAATCAAAAAGGAAAGTCTTTTAAATATCTTACCTTTATCCTACCTTATCTTACTTTTGAAAATTAAAGGAAAAATTGAAGAAAGATGAAAGATAAAATAAGCATAACAATTGAAGAAAGCGTTCTGAAAGACATTGATTCTGTAGTAGATAACCTTTTCATAAGAAACAGGTCTCAAGCGATAGAACATCTGGTCAAAGAAGCGCTTGGCGAAAATAAGATTGCAGCAATACTATGCGGAGGATCAGCTGACGAACTAAAAATCTCAAAAACAGAATACCGGCCTACTGCTATGGTTAGCGGAAAAAGTGTTATCGAGAGAGCTATAAGAAAGTTGAGGGATAATGGCTTTAGAAAAATCTTCATAATAGCCAGAAAAGATGTTTTAACAGCCATCTTTGAGATATTAAGAGATGGAAGCTCATATGCAATAAAAATAGAATATATTGAAGAAAAAAATGCTAAAGGGACTGCTGATTCTCTTAGATTATTAAAAGGGAAGATAAATACGCTCTTTTTTGTCGCTTATGGCGATATTTTGTTCGATAATATCGACATAGAAGCTATTTGGCACGAGCAACTAGTCAGTAAAAAGGTTGCCACGCTGATGCTGACAACAAGCGCAAAACCCAGCACAAAAGGAAATGTAATCCTTGAAGGAAACAAAATCCTGAAATTTGTTCAGAAGCCAAAAAAGAGCGAGATGTACATTGTTTTTTCTCCATTATTTGCTGCAGAACCGCAGATATTTGATTACCTTGGAAAAAGTCTTGAAGAAGATGTCTTTCCAAAACTGGCAGAAAACGGCCTGCTAGCCGGCAGGATCAGCGCAGAGCATGAAAAACATGTGCACTCTAAAAAGGATTTGACATAAAGATTTATAAATAAACTGGTATTTTCTCTCTATGGAACGGCCATAGTGGCTTGGCACTACCCATACCCATTTCGAACATGGAAGTCAAACAAGCCCACGTTTTTAGGTGTACTCCATTGCGGGGGAAACTAAGATCGCTGTTCCACCTTTTTTTATTTACGAATGATACACAATTCTAATTTTTCTTTTATTTTATAAAATAACAGATTCTGAATAAAGCACTCAAGTAAAAGAAACAATAACAGAAATTTATTCCGTGATTTTAACTGCTTCAACAGCTCATTTTATCATAGGTGATGGGTCTTTACTATTTCAACAGCTTCTCTTATCTTAGGTATTGTGTCTTTACTTAAAGGATATTTCCCAATCAAATCAGAAATATGATTCTCCTTCTCAACTAAAGATAAATTATTCTGTCTCGTAAAATAATTAATAAAAATATGCATAAGATTTCCAGAATATGCACTATCCAGATAGTTGTCAGCAAATTTTATCACTCTTGTTAAATTAGTTTCCAGTGGTAATGACTTGGGAGTGCACGCATACTCAAGCAATCGTTTATTATCTACAAAAGCATCCCAAAAAGCTTCATCTCGAACAAAGTTCTTATTCAAACACAGAGAGGTAACTGCATCAACGTAGATATTGCCTCTTGGCCCGCCAAAAGCCTCTGAAACATTCCACCCAAAAGGTATGTCTTTTATAGGAAAATCAAGATTATAATCCTTATTGGCAAAATCCAAAACCAAATTGCCTATATCTGCATTGTTAACTCCGAAAGAAAAATTCAATAACCAGTGAGTGTAAGTCAGGTCATCGGGTTTCATCTGGGCAGGATTTTCTATGATTATCCGTTCTTCTAGCATCCCTTTAAGAGCGCTAGCATATCTTTTCTTAAATGTATGATTTCCTTTTCTATATGCTTCCCTTATTTTTTCGTCTGGCTGGGCATAATATGTGTCACGACCTCTGTTAGAACCTAAATAAAAACCAAAGCAATCCAGCTCAAATTTCTCAGGGTCATAATTTTGAATCCTATGATCCATCCATCTCGAAATATCTTTAACAGGCATATTGTTAAGCGCGGTCATGTAAAAACAGAGCATACCATCTACTCTGTATGGATATCTTGGATCTTGCACTTGGCGCTTAGCGTCATCTAGCTTCTTATCAAGAAGTTTCCTCTCAATCGGATTCTTATCAACCATTTGCCCCCTTAAAAAAAAACAATAATATGCAACATAAATAACTGCCAATGCGCCTACATAAGTGACTCTTATTTTTAAATGTTTCTAAATTTTACTATTTCTGAGTAGATAATTTTAATAAAGTAGGGATCTTAATCAAATAATTTTTGAACATAAAACCCTGCATTCTCAGTATACTCCATGAAATTTTGATAATCATAGAATAATCATCTGAACCTATTTTCCCATTGTAAACTTTTTTGTTGCAAGGCCTTGCAGATAATCTGCTCTAAAAACAGGCTTTAGAAAGTCTAACTTTTTACAATAAGGACAACCCTTAATTTTATGTCCCTGAAAGTCCACAATTGCATCTTCTGCTTTAAAGTAATTATTGCATGAAGCGCATAAAAAGTATTCTGGATTGGCCATTACAAGAGTTAATTTGAACAAATATTTAATCTTATGGGATTAATAAATGGATTATTCAATTCTTACTTCTCCTGCGTTCTATTGAAATGAGTTTCTGAAGGGCCTCGTTATCTTTCATCAATCTGATTTTTTCTTTGTCAGCCTCAAAAATCTTATTGGCAAATTTTGTCAATTCAAAATCCTCTTTCTTAATCCCTGATGCTATAGTATTTACCTTGTCCAAGTTGGCTTTTAGCATAGCAATATCTTTTTCAAAACTTGCAATTTTTTCTTTAAGCTCTTCATAACGTTTTATATCGACGCTTATCAGCTGGAGTTTCTTGACCTCTGGAATCAATGATTTGTTTATATCCTCTTTTATATTGTCAACAATTTTATTGTAGAGTTTCATCTGCATAATAGAAAACTTTTCGACAGACTCCTCAAAATCCTTTCTCGATGATTTAATGTTCTCGAGCTCCTTTTTGTACTCATGGATGAAATCTGATTCTATTCTGATCTCATCAAGATCTTTTTTTAAGTTAGAAAATGACTCTTTCAGAGATGAATCCTGAGCTTCCAATCTTTTTGAAATACTCTCCATCCTTTTGCTTAAATCACTCAAAAATTCTTTTTCTTCTTTGTTCAATCCGCCAAACATAAAAAACACCCCTTGATTTTTTTCTAAAATATATAAAACCTAAATCAATAAAAAAAATCATTTTCTGAACTTAGCTATGAAAAATGGCTGCGTCTTTGTCTTATGCGGCCAAATCCTCAAACAGCAGGAAACATCCTTATTTAAAGATTTTCCATTGATGTTTGCAGAAGCGCTCTCGCCAATATCTATTTTTTCCGGGTTTATTTTTTCAATCTTAAGGTCAAGATTTTCGATAACCCAATCAACAACAAATTCGTTCTCTTCAGGCTCCATAGAACATGTAGAATAAACAAGTGTTCCGCCCTCTTTAAGGACAGAGCTTGCGGCCTTAAGAAGACTCTTTTGAAGTTCTGATCTATCTTTGAACTGCTCAACAGTCCGCTTATCAAACCAAGTATTGTCAACCAAGAAATTTCCTGAGCAAGGAGCATCCAATAAAATCTTGTCAAATTTCAGTCCAAGACTGGAAACATCCAATGCATCCAAATTATATATTACAGAGTTTGATACGCCAAGACGCTCAATGCTGTTTCGCAAGGAAGGGATTCTGTGTTTCATCTTTTCCAAGCCAATAAGGACTCCCTGGTTTTCCATAAGCTCTGCAAGCTGCGTCAATTTACCGCCAGGAGCAGCAGCCATATCAAGAACAATGTCTTTTTTATCAGGATTCAAAATTAAGGCAGGCAATTGCGAAGCCGCTTCTTGAATATAATAATAGCCAAACAAATATTCTGGAGCAGCGCCTAAAGAAAATCTCGAACTGTCAACATAATAACCATGAGGCAAGAAAGGAACTTTTGAAAACTTTGCGCCCTCTTTCTCAAGCCGACTAATCAACTGTTTATCATCTGCCATCTTAAGAGTATTAACCCTAATGGACTGCCGAAGCTCCATCTTTTGGATTATTTTCCAACCATCACCAAAAAGATCCTTATATCTCTGAATTAATTTTTCATTAACCATTTAATCTCCAATTATTATCCAACAAAACCGCCTTTATTTAATCTTCTTTTTCTTTCATTTATCCCAATTTGCGATGCTTGTTTTGCAAGAACTGCCAACCTTCTTAGAGTCATTACTCTATTACGCTCACTTATGCCAAGAGCAGTGCACGCATCTTGATACATTTTTATAAAACGATAACCTGGTTTCGGCCCTATAAGCTTGATTGCCGCATAAATCACCCTCTTATCGAGGTTCACGACATAAATTAGCTTATTTGATGAAAGAATGTTGTCTAATTCCTTGATATCATAGCCGGTATATGTTTTATTTCCGGCAACCAGCTGATAAGGGATTTTCTCTGTTTTTGCAATTAATAATGCAATTGTAGTGCACATAACTCTGCCATTGACATATTCACTCGAAGGCGTCAGATTTTCCCAGCCAATCTGTTTTTCATAAAAAACCTCGGCATCGGCTTTTTTTGTCAATCTTGTAAGTTTTTCAAGATTCTGATTATACAAGTGCACGCCAACCATATTGATGTCTATTCTTGGCGAATCTTTTCTTGCCACAAAATCAGGCAAACCTTCTTCTCTTAAATTAAATATGGAGTTATACAGATAATTCAGGCAATATGCGGATTTCTTTTTTGAAAACGTCTTTATCTTTGAAGCATACTTCGCATCAAACATCACATACTTTTTCATCTGATCTGTAAAATGCGTCAGCTCATGAAGAAAATATCTCTCAATAATCTTATAATCTATATGCTGAAAATAAAAAAACGGCGCGACAATCGTCTGCAAAAACCATATGCCTGCGCCGTCGAAACAGGCATTTTCAGGATCACATTGTTGATCCATAAATTCAAAATAATAACTTCTGTTCTTCACTTTTATCAACTTTATTTGTATGTTCAGCTCATCAGACACAATAAACTGAGGGTTGAATTTCAAGGCATTGAACAATGATTTGCTGAAGAAATTTGCAGTGTATTCTCTAAAAAGCGCATAAGGAATGGGTTTAAAATCTCTCAGCCCTTTAGCTTTTAATTGTTTATAGAATTTTAAATCTTTTCCGCCCTCAAGATTCGACTTCTGCTGATATGCCTTAAATTCCTCAAAATCCTGCTTAAACTGCCTTTCTTTATATGAATCAAAAATAAGAATAACGCCGACTTTTTTCCCGCCAATGTTTGCGAATCTTTCTATTTTATCCATGAAAACACCTCCATTAAAATCATTAAATCAGTGAAAAAAAATAAAACTCTTCATTCTTCCCCTAACTCTAAGCTGATTGTTCCATCCTTTTCATTGACTGCCTTTATAAGC
>JAUYGA010000173.1 GCA_030690755.1 Nanobdellota archaeon | reverse complement strand
ACAGTATCTCCGAAAGCAAATAATTTCTAGAGGATAGTGTCAAAAACCGAAAAGTTTTTATACTTTAAGATATCTATTAGATATCTTATGAAAAAAGTTAAAATAATAAACAAAACAAAGCTGATAATAGAGGGGATAGATGGCTTTGTAGTTAGGGAAGTAACTCCTTTTGGAACAAGCGCCAAAGTAAGCTGCCCAAAAGAATATCTTAGGAAAAAAGTATATTTGGTGTTTTTGAAAGATGAATCGTGAAAGATTTGTAACGAGTATTACCGGTTTAAGGTATTTCATTGATGATAGTTTAGCCACCAAAAAAGGTCAACAGGCGGTGACTGGTTTTGAGCTATCGGAGTCTTTATTAGATGCCGCTGCCTACAATACATATATAGAGACTGTAGGAAACAAAACTGACACCCTTTATTTGAGAGCTAAAGAAGCTCTCACTGAAATGACCACTTACACCTATCTTGATTTTATCAAGCGTATGTCTCAAAAATTTGATTGGAAAAACAAAAAAGTCATGCTGGCTTTTGATTATACTGATGAAGATTTTTATGGAGATTGTTCAAGTTGATAATTGGTTTACACTTTAAATAATCAAGCATATTTCTGTGTTTTGGGGTGTTTTATGGAAAAACTAACGAAAAAAAAAGAAAATGGATTATCGACCAGTTCAGAACTGGCAGAAGTGCTACATCAATAGCGAGAATACAACAAGTCAGTCGGCAGCTTGTTTACAAGCTGGCCAAAAAGTTCAAAAAAGAAGGCAAATGTGCGTATTTTGCTAAAAAGTCAGGCAGGCCAAAAAGCAGGATAAATCAATCATTTGTTAAGAAAGTCATATGCATGAGAAAAGAAACTGACTACGGGAGTGAAAAACTCCACTTCGTTCTCAAAAAGAATGGTTTTGGTGTTTCACAACACATAATTCAACGAATTCTTGATGAACAAAAGCTCACTGACCCTTGCCCTAAAAGAAGAGGGCAACGAAAGTATGTCCGCTATCAATGGCCGTTGAGCAACTATATGTGGCACGTCGATTGGACACAAAAGGGTGAAGCATTGTACTGTAGTTATATCGACGATAGGAGTAGAAAAATAATGGCTGCAGGCAAGTTCAAAAGTGCTTCAACTGAAAATGCCCGATTTGTGCTTCATCAAGCCATGTTAAGAAATGAGACTTGTCCCGCAATAATTCTGAGCGACAAAGGAGCTCAGTTCTATGCCAATAAACGCGATAAAAATGGCAAAAAAGGTCTTTGCGAATTTGAAAAAGAATTAGCAGAACTCGGAATCGAGTTCTGGACAGCAAGAAGAAATCATCCGCAAACCAATGGAAAAATGGAGAAGTGGTTTGATACATTAAAAAAGAGAATGAAAAAGCATCCTGAAGAGACATTACAGACATTTGTCAAATGGTACAATGAAGGACGCATACACCACGCCCTCGACTATAAAACGCCAGAGGAAGTTTATAGAGAAAATCTGTAAACTAATTTCGGAATTGTAAACTAATTTCGGAATTATACGTTTTTATTGACTAAAAAGATCTGCAAAAATGTCGAAATTGGTTTACAAACCACTTACCGGTATTGCTAGTGTTTAAAAAATTTTACTTATAAAGAAGGCCTGATTTTTTCGGTTTCAAAAGTGTAAACCAATTTCGGAATTATACATTTTATTTTCTGCTGGTTTGGGTGATATAGAGCGGTTTTAGTTGTTTTTAAGAATTAATCTCAAACTTCATCTTTGCAGTTTGGACAGACCAATGAACCTTTTATTGTCCTTATTTTGTCTGAGAATGTTCCGCAGATTTCACATACGCCTTCTGATGATGAGACTTTGAATATTGGTTTTTTTCTTTCTTCTTGCACGTCGAGTTTTTCTAAAACTAGGTTGAATAGTTCTGGCTGGACGCGTATGACATCTTTCATTGTGACTATGCCTATCAGCTTTCCTTTTTCTATTACTGGCAGATGTCTTATCTGGTTTTTTGACATCAAGTCCATTGCATCATGTATGTCTTCATTTGGGTCGCTGGTTATCAGTTTTTTTGCCATAATATCTTTTACTTTCATTTTTAATGGATTTTTGCCTTTTGAGACTGCTTTTCTGACAATGTCTTTTTCTGTTATTAACCCAAGAAGTTTTTCTTTTTCTATCACGAGAACACTGCCTATGTTTGATTTGGCCATTATCTCTGCGCATTCCTGCAGGCAGGTATTTGGAACTACAGATTGCACTTTTCTTGTCATCACATCCCTTACGCTGAATCCTGTTCTCATGTTTTTACCCCCTTATGAACTGCTGCTTTAACTGCCTTTGATTGTTTTCTAAATTAAGAATGATGCTTGATTGCTTAATGATGATGAGTTAGGGAGGTATTTGTCATTTATTAATCTTTTGAAAGGCCAATTTTTTTAAAGTGTTAGATGAAGTAACTTGTTTAAAAAATAAGAATAAAAAAGATAAACAAAAAAGTTTGTTAGTTTTTCTGTTTCAGTACCCTATCAGTATTTCAACGTCTTTACCGAACAGTTCTTTGAGGTTGTCAAATACCGGCTGTTTTATGAAGACGCGTTTTGGAAATTCTGCTGCTGCCAGCGCTTTTTCAAGCTCTTCCAAGGAAGATTTTTGTATGTCTTTTAAGCTTCCGTCTTCCATGATTTTAGCTCGTTGTATTTCTTTTGTTTCAGCGTCAAGGTCTGTTGTTATGAATGCGAACTTTTCCATCATGACGATTTCGCCGAATGTCTCACCGTATTTGAAGCGTATCTTTGCTCTTTCTATCTCTCTTCCGCGTTTTCTCTGGAGATGTTCGACTAGCACTTTGACAAATGCGCTGCCGTCTTTCTTTATCTTTTCAATGTCGTTCTTGGATAGTTTTCCTGAGTCAAAGTCCTTCTTTGCTTTAATCATGTCTTTTAAAACTCGCAGATATTTCAGAGGCATTTTTCCTGGGACAATCAGCTGTTGCTCGAACTCTTTCACAATGTCGTCTTCAGTGCATTTTTCGCAGCCTTCCAGTTTCAGCACATCCCTGACAACTGTGATGATTGTCTCATAGACATTAAGGATGTCTTCCTGTCTTTTTCTTGTCTCTATCTCTTCAAATAATTTCTTTATTCTCTTGAGGTAATCCTGCGCGTCTGCAAGCAGTTTGTCGACGTCTTTTCCGCTTATCTCTTTTTTTGTTCCATGTTCTAAGTCTTTTCTTAGCTTTATGACATTCTCGAGTATCTTGACATATTTCTCTTCAAGCAGTTTCTCTTTTTTGACAAATACATCTCTCATTATTTCAGGCGTCTCTTTTGGCGCTGGCGGCGGTATGCCATACATCATCAGCGCTGCCTGGCTTGGTGTCAGAAGCGCATAATATGTGTCTTCCATTCCTATCTCATTTATTTTGAACTGTACGCGCTTTAGCATCTGGTCTCCAGTGCTCATGAACATCTCTATTGATTCTGCGCTTGGCTTGATTTTTCCCATTCTTAACAGTTGTTTCCATGGCATGAATATGCCTCTGTCATAGAATGGTATTCCGTCTCTCAAAAATGTGAATGCTATTGGGTTTGCCTCTCTCATCATGTCCCAGAAGTCTGTCAGGATGTATACCTGGATGTTTATTTTGTTTTCAACACCAGTCATTTTTCCTGCTTCATAACCCATGCCGATTATTATTGCGCGAAGCTTGTCTTTTAGTTCAGCTCTCGTCATCTTTTTAACATCGGTATCGTCGATGACTACAAAGACATCTATGTCTGAGGTTTTTGTTGCCCTTCCTTGAACAAGCGATCCTGCAAGAACATATGCTACAATGTATTTCTCGAATTTCTTGAGAACCATTGATTTGTGGACTTCTGATATTTTTATTGCTGCGAGCATGCCTGTGTCATAAAGCGGAGCTGACAATGCAATCATCTGAGTCATTTCAGTTTTTCCGTCATACAAACTCTGCCATACTTCTGTCAATATGATTGTTTGAACTTCTATCTTTTCATCAATCTCTTTTGCAATGCTTTCAATTATTGCAGATAACTTAGCTTTTAGCTCTTCTTTTGTCATCTTTTTGCTGTCGCTGTCATCAACAAGAATTAGAACTTTGATTTTTTCTTCAGGCGCTTTCTCGCCTGATTTAGGGTCATGTTTTTCTGGCGGGAGCAAAGCCATTCCCATAATGTATTTATCAAATTTTTCAACAACTCTCTTCTGAAGTTTTTCCAGCTTTGTTTTTATTGCTTTAAGTTTTTCTTGTATCTCTTTTGGAAGCTTTTTTTCCATTTCAGCTTCTATTGCTTTCTGTTTTTCTAAAGCAGATTCTTGAGTTTGATCTTCTTTTTCAGTCTTATTCTCTGTTTTGTTTTCTTTTTTTGCCATGTTCGACCCCTTTTTATTAGAACTGGATGTTAATCATTAATCTCCTAGTTATGTTACCTAGTTATGTTATTTAGACGATTTATTCTATCAATAACTCGGCTTTCATTAATATTTAAAGCTTTTGTTTATTTGTTTAGCAGTAAAGCAAACCCTATTTAATAATGTTAGTTTTGTTTTCAGAGTGGTGAATTTGGTTTAACAACCAATCGAGTCAGGGGTTAAACTTGATAGAATGATTTATAGAATAAAAAAACGGGTCCGAAGGGATTCGAACCCTCGACCTATTCGTTACTTCTGGACTTCATTTCCTTGCGAAAGGGAGTCAAGTCCCATAAGAGCGAATCGCTACTATTGCCTGCATGCTTCTTTTCAGAAAGCACCTCCAGGCTGAGCTACGGACCCATAAGAAAGCATTCATCTTAATTTATTTAAAAATCTTCTTGTTCGTTGCGATGAAAAAATGTGAATAAAAGCAGTTCTATCTATAGCCGTGTCCGTGTGTTCTTACATAGGTTCTTGCAACATCTGATGGAACTGTTGAGTACCGTAATTGGTTTACATTTTCTCAAGTTTATAAAGAGCAGTAACTTTTTTTTCAAATTCAAAGAATCGAGGTGGTTTTATGACAAGACTTAGTGAAAAAAAAAAGAAAA
>JAUYGA010000049.1 GCA_030690755.1 Nanobdellota archaeon | reverse complement strand
CGTTCATGGCATACCATGTTTTGTTTAGTATCCCTGATCCAAATTGAGCTCGGTTATACAGAGCTTCGTTGACGTCTGAAATAACATCTGCAACTCCACAAGCTAGTTTTTTCCCGTAAGCGCCAATCAAATAGCCTGTGCCTAGAGCTGCTGCTGTTCTGTATTCGGCAGGCATCAAGGCCGCTGTTTGTTTAATGTTCTGAACTGCTTCATTGAAATCCATCATTGTTCACCGGGATTGTTATTTTCTGGATTTTCATTCTCTTTATTTCCTGTATTTGCACTGATTGATTTTGTTCTTGCTCTCATCCTATTTTTTTCAGTGTAACTTTCCGGAAATATTTCAAGGATTAATTCACGCCGTTCAGGGCGGTGTTCATACATATTCAAAATGATTTCTGTGAGGTTGGTTACATTGCTAAATTGCTGGTGGAATGATTCTTTTGGATGTTTGATCTTAGGTTTAAGTTTGCTCAAAAAGTTATGTTCATGACCTGCCATTATTACTGTCCGGCCTTTTTCAAGATGTATGCTGTAGCTGTTTTCATAAGCGGATTTATCTTGCAGATTATCCTGATTTTTTGTATATATTAGTATGTTGCTTGCTACAATTAAATCTTCAAATCCTTGAAATCTTGCATCTTGCATTACAGTGTCTTTTAGTCTACGCGGCGATATTTTTCCATATGGAGCATCAATGAGCGCCCCTAAAGTGAACTCTTTATCATTTGCGCTTGTTCCTATGGTGAGGGTTTTGGCATATGTTTCACTGAAAAGGCCTAGTTGCTTCTCTTTGAATTCAGCAATAACGTGGTTTCCTCTGCAGAGAATCTCTTCTGCAATCTTTCCAATGTCATATGCTGCTATTTTGATCATTTAGTTCATCCTCTGGTTTTTCAGGCTTTCAGTCTCAGGATTTTCAAGTTGATTGACGTTTTTCTCATCGTTAATATTTTCAAGCTCTTCATCATTTTTTATTTGAAAAATATTGGACATAGAATCTGTCTTTAGAACTTTAGCATAGTTATAGTCAAAGCGTCTTTTGCATCTTGGGCAGGCTTTTGGATTATCTACACGAGGCTGCCATTCGTATGTGCAAAGTTCACATTTCATGCAGCGCCTCATGTTTTATTGCTTGAGCGCCTGCGATTATGTTGCAGGTTATGCATTCAGTTATTGTTTCATAGAAGTTAGAAAACGTACCTTTGTTTGAAAAAGTATTTTTGTTTTTATCAAAATTATTAGAACTGTTTTTTATTGTTTTTGATTGTGATTTTTTTCTTCTTTGTGTCTCAAACATGGTGCACCTTGCTGCAGTCGCTTTAAGTCTAGAACTTATTTTCTAAACATTATGAATCTCGGTCATCACACCTTTGAGATTTGTCTTTCTTTGAAGCTCTTTCTTCGGAGCCTTTGTTATTTTTGTCAGTTATGGAAAGGCACTCAGATGGAGGGGTTTTCTTGAGGGGACTGAATAAGAATTATTCCATCCATCTCAGCCATAACCATTACTTTATTACTATTTGATAATAGTAATAATATAAATGGTGGTAGTAATAACTTATATATAAATGTTTTGTTTTTAGTTACTTGCTAGTGATAAAGAGCGTGATAAAGGCCCATAAGCACCAAAAACAAGGGTTTAAAAGGCCCAAAAACAGGCTTCTTAGCAGGTCATTATAGATTTTCTATAAGTTTTTTAACTACTTAGTAGTTGTTAAATTAGAAACATTTATAAATCCCCTTGCAGTTCTCTTTTAAACCATGGCTTTAGAAAACAGACTAAGAAATCTTCTCGGAAACACGCTTGAAGATGCATTTGAAAGCGCTCTTAATGACCTTGATGCCTTTGTCAGAAAACATATTTGGGACCTTGCAGATGCATATGGCCGATCATCTCAATATAGAGAAGATGCTTTCAAAAAGCTTGACAAAAGCGGCGTCGTACTAGACAGTGTTGCTTATCTGGCAAACATACTTGCCCTTAACAAATATGCAGACAAGAACAAGATAAGGCCGGATAAATTTGACCAGTATGAGGTTATGAGAGCCCCTGTCAATTTCTTCAAACAAACATTTGACCCAGAAAAAGTTGACTTCAGGCTTCACTTGGAAAAATCAGGAAAACTTTATGATACTATGATTGTTGAATGGAACAGTGTTCTAAAAAGCGGCTGGGAAATGAATGACAAAGTTTCTGCCAAAATGATTGTCCCTAAAAGGGCTAATTCTGAAAAGGTAGAATCTCTAGTAGTTTCCTGCAACGGCTATCGCGAGCCAAGCCACTTTTTCCATGAGGAGATGACTAAAAAATTGATAGAGAAAGGAGTCGCGGTCTTATATTTTCCAATGCCCTTTCATATGCAGCGAAATCCAAAAGGTTCCCTTAATGGCGCTCTGATGATAAATTCTGATATGAAAAGAAATGTCGGTTTTCCTCAGGCTGCTTTAGATCTTTTCACTGTAATAAACTGCCTCGATTATAAACACAATGGGATAATTGGCGTAAGCCTTGGCGCTGTTTTGGGCGCAGAATATACTCATCTCAAGATAAAGGAATACAATGAATCCAATCAATCGCCTGGAGATATTTTCAAAGGATTTGATGTTTCTGTTCCGATAATCGGCGGGAGCAATATTTCAGGAATTGTTGATGAAAGCGTGCTTTTCAAGGTATTTCGCAAGCTTCTCACAGAGGACAATAAGGCTTTGATGTTTGGATACGACCCAGGCAATATTAAAATAAAAATTCCTGTAACAGATACCTATCCTGTTTTTGCATTATATGACACTATAGTCCCGATAAAATACGGAGAGGAATTAAAGAATAAATTCCAGATACCTGACAGCAACTGCATGTGGTTTCCTGTAGGTCATAAAAGCATTTTTCTCCAGCAGAAAGAGATAAGCGAATTCATACCTGCGGTCATGAGGCCTTATTTTAATGGAGAAAAATAAAAAGCAAAGGATGATAATAATCAAAAAGTCAACATAATCGGAAAAATCAGTGTAATAAAAAAATAAATATGATCAGCATAACAAAAAAATCAAAAAGAAGAATATTCCCTTTTTAGTTCATTTAAGGTCAAAATGGATGAAATAAAACAGAACAAAAAAGAAGAAATAAGTGAAAAAGAAAAAGAGCCGATTTTTTCAGAAGAAAAATTAGGTCTTGCTAGTGCAGATATCGCTAGTGTTAATGCTGAAAAATCTTCAGAAATAAAAGAAATTCCAAGAAGGATAAACTTTGACAAGCTGAGGGAGATTCAGCGTAAGATTGCTCAGGATGTAGTTCTTAAAGATAAAATAAAGAAGGACAAGATAAAGACAATCGCTGGTTTTGATATTTCTTATGAACAGGACAATGCTATATGCGCAGCGGTGGTTCTAGACATGAACAGCATGGAAATAATCGACAAGGCTTATTGCGAGATGAAGGCTCCAATGCCTTATGTTCCGACTTTTCTTGCATTCAGGGATGGTCCTGTTATTCTGAAAACATATGAAATGCTTAAGATAAAGCCTGATGTGCTGATGGTAGAAGGTCATGGTATACTTCATCCATTAAAAGCAGGTCTTGCATGTTATATTTCTGTAAGCTTAAAGATTCCAGTTATTGGAGTTGCAAAAAAATTATTGTCAGGCTACATCAAGGAGAATAAAATCTATATCGGAGATATTGCAAGAGGAGAGATTGTCAGGACAAAAGAGCATGCCAAGCCATTATTCATATCATCCGGCGGGCATATAACCACAAATGTCGCATTGGATATTGTCCAGAAATGCATAAGGCTTCCGCACAAGATGCCAGAGCCGCTTCATGTTGCTCAAAAGCTTTCCAAGGCAAGAAGAGATGAGATAAGGCAGAAAAATAAAAAAGAATAAGAAAAAAATCTGCTCTATGGAATCATTTATTCATCTTTGCAAAAATTGTTCCTGCGCAGATTCCTTGCAACAGGCCAACTAGGCTCCATGAAAGAACCATCAGCAATGATACCTTAAAGCTGCTGTAGGTTATTATCATCCCTGGAATATTTGAAATGATCCAAAGCGCAAGACCGAAATGCAGCCCCTTTTTCCATGCGCCTTTGACTTTTATCAGCCCTTTTGTCAAGTGCCATGCGCCTGCAAGAATTATGCCGAGAATGATTGGATACGCAAAGTATATCATCATCAGCGGATCTGTCCATGCTCTGAACAGATTGGCATTTTGGTATTCGGCTGCCAAAGACGGAATTGCCAGATTCAGCAGCTGGCTAAGAACTAATCCTAGAACTAACATAGCCACTCCAGCTATGACTCCTGGAATAATTATTTTTTTCATATAAAACCACCTCTTTATGTTAGTTAAGTCATTTTAGGTATATAAGAATTTCGCAAAATGAGCGGATTGAAAATTCCATTGGCATAAAGTCAAAATGCTTTGAAAACAACAGGTGAGTGCGTCGCGAGGGGCGTACGCTGCGCGCTGAAAACTGCATGCAGCGTACGGTTGAGCGAAGCGAAGGTTTTCAATACAGCATATGATGGTATGTGCATAGCATCTTCAAAATTCTCGACGTGGAGTTGGAAGGAGCTGTGTTCCCGTAGGGAGCAACCCCTCACAACGCTCGTCGCTGATTTTTGATTAATGAATTTTGACCTTAGGATGCTATGCACATACATATGATGAGTAAATTTATATATTTAAAGTTTGGAAAGGTATTTTATGCATCAAAACCACTTGGAAAAATGGCAGCATCAGCACACCTTTAGTGCAGATAAAAAGAATTTAGAAAAAGCGACGCTTGTTGTAGTTATACTCACATTTGTGATGATGATTGCTGAAATCCTTTTTGGATGGCTCACTAATTCTATGGCTCTGTTGGCTGATGGTTGGCATATGGGAACGCATGCGTTTGCATTAGGCATCTCAGTTGTTGCATATGTGTTAGCTCGAAAAAATTCGGGAAATAATCGCTTTACCTTCGGCACTTGGAAAATCGAAATATTGGGCGCGTATTCAAGCGCCTTGATTCTCGGGATGATAGCGTTGCTGATGGTGTACACTTCAATCGAACGCTTAATACATCCTTTGAGTATAAGCTATAATGAAGCGATTATTGTAGCAGTTATTGGTCTTGCTGTTAACCTGATTTGTGTATTCATACTTATTAGGGGTTCTTCTTCGAATACTCATCATACGCACGAGCATCATGAAAATCATGACCATGATGATTTAAATTTTAAATCAGCATACTTGCATGTAGTAGCAGATTCACTGACTTCAGTGTTTGCCATAATTGCTTTGCTTGGTGCTAAATACTTTAATCTGAATTGGCTGGATGCAACCATGGGTATAGTTGGTGCTGTTTTAATAGCTCGTTGGTCGATATTATTATTAAAGGACTCATCTGCAATATTGTTAGACCATGAATCTTTCCCTGGGTTATCAAATGAAATTAAAGAACTCATCGAATCTGATGGAGACTCAAAAATATGTGATTTGCATTTAATAAGAGTTTCAGATGAAAAACATACCTGCATAATTTCAATCGTAACATCCAGAAAATATTCTATTGAACACTATAAGAAAGTATTAAAGAAGGTTCATGAACTTGCGCACATCACCGTAGAAATAAACGAGTGCAACACTCCAGTAAAAGATTAAATGATAAGACCATTTCTGTTATCTTAAAAATTAAAGCAATTCTAAGCGGGTAGAAGTGTCGTTTCAATTATTTAAGCACTCAGACTTCATAATTTCAGGGTATAAACCGTCTAGAGCTAAAATATGCAGGAATTAGCTGCTTTTTGCATAACGGTTTAGGGGCTAAGTTACTAATAAATCGTCTGCGTTCTTGTCTGATTATGAAACTTAAGGTTGAGTACGTGCTCGGGATTATTGGGGTTAAAATCGTGCTTGTATTGATGTATTTGATGTTGAGGTAAGAGGTGGGATAAAATGGAAGATGAAAAAAAGACACATGTAAAACATGAAAATAAAATAAGAGTCAAAACAATAAGCTTGTGGAAAATATCAACGGCAGTTTTGGCGGTTTTGCTCATAGCAGCAATTGCTACAAAAGGTTTCGCATTTGGAGCAAGCAAAGGCATGAGCGAAAATGCAGTGGCGGATAAGACAATCAAATACATCAATGAAAATCTGATGGATGGTCAAGCAACAGCCAAGCTTGATGGCATTGAAAAATCAGGAGACTTATATTTATTAAAGTTAAATGTGAATGGTCAAAAGATTAATTCATATGCAACAAAAGATGGCTCATTATTATTTCCGCAGGTGATTAATCTTAATGAAGTCCCTCAAAAACAAGCAGCAAGCGCGCAGGAAGAATCAGCGCCTACAAATGTTCCAAAAACTGACAAGCCAAAAGTTGAATTGTTTGTCATGTCGCATTGTCCTTACGGAACGCAGATTGAAAAAGGAATGATTCCTGTCGCAAAAGCGCTTGACGGAAAAATGGATTTTGAAGTAAAATTTGTAAATTATGCAATGCATGGAGAAAAAGAACTTCAAGAAGAATTAAGGCAATACTGCGTGCAGAAAGATTATAACAGCAAATACATGCAATACTTAAGCGCATTCCTTGAAGCAGGAGATTCTCAAAAAGCATTATCAGCAATCGGAATAACTGATTCTGACATAAGCGCTTGCGTAAAAGATACAGACACAAAATTCAAGGTGACTGAAACATTCAACAATCCGCAAAAGACTGGATGGAGAGGAAGCTTCCCGCCATTTGCAGTCTATGACCTTGAAAACAACAAGTATGGAGTGCAAGGTTCGCCAACGCTGGTAATCAATGGCAAACAAGTACGCTCAGGAAGAGATGCCAAAAGCCTTCTTGCAGCAATCTGCAATGCTTACAATAATAAGCCTGCAGAATGCAATGCTGATATGAGTTTATATGGCAATCCTGCGCCAGGCTTTGGTTTTGGAACACAAGGCGGTTCAGCAACTACTGCAGGATGCGTTGTTTAATTTTTTTTTATTTTTTACAATTTTTCACAGGTGATTAAATGATATGCATACTTGCTTTGATTGTTTTTGGGATACTTGGGATATTCAGCGCAACTCATAGAAAAATCGCTTTTGAAGCATTTGACTGCGTATTCAAAAGAATCACTCTCCGAAAATGCGACACTGGACTTGACCAAAGATTAAAAAGCCAGATAACTGGCCACTTGATGAGAAAAAATTATAAAGCAGGCGCATGGACATTCAAGCACTTTGAAACTCTTTCTTGGATTTTCACAATCATATTCATTACAAGCATGGTTTATGCTGGAATCGGCGGGTACAATTATTACTTATATGGAAACTGCAACGGCCCTAATGCGGAAGGATTTTGCATATTTGACCCTGCAGGAAATAATGTAAAATACTCAACTGCATCAGATTCTGCTTCTTGCTCCACGCAAGCCGGAGATGAAATGAGCCTTTCCCTTTTAGCTGTTGACACTAGCTTGTTTCCGCAGACTAATCAGGATGCAGAAAATCAGGTGTTTTTTATTGGCTGCTATGCCTGCGAATACACAAGAAAAGCGTATCCTGAAATCAGAAAACTCTCGTTAAGAGATGATACTAATTTTATATTTGCGCATCTTCCTGTAAAAGACCAAACAGAGTTCATATCAGATGTCGTGAATTGTGTTGATGCAAAAAATCCGAAAAAGGTGTTGGAATTAAATGACTTGATGTTCAGCATGAATGTTACACAAATTTCTGAGAAAAACGCAATACTTGATGCCGTCAAAAATATAGGACTTAATCCTGATGAGGTTGAGCAATGCGCTGCAAAAAATGAAACAAAACAGTTAAGCCAAAAACAAACTTCGGAAATTAAAGAAACAGGAGTTTACGGAACACCGACTGTTTTCATAAATGGAGAAGCAGTTGTCGGGCCAAAACCATTCAGGGTTTACAAGCGACTTTTGAAATGAATTTGAAATAAAAATTGGATGATTTTGAGAAGTATTTATAAGTGCAAATATAACTGATATAAAGATGGATAATAAAAAACTTGGTTTGATTATAATTGGATTAAGCGTCTTGTTTAGTTTGCTGACTTGGGGATTTTCAAGCCAGCTTTCAGCGCTAAAAACTGATGCGTGCGCATGCGGGATTTCCTGCGCTGCTCATGAACAATCTTATCTGATATATTGCGGGATAGCTCTAATTGCTGCGACTTTGAGCCTTGGCGCTTATCTTTTGTTCTTTGAAAAATCCCATAAACTGATTCTTGATAAGATTGAAAAGGATTCGTCAGTCAAAAATTCAGAAGAACGCTTTAATTTAATCTTAATGGGTCTTAATGCTGATGAAAAGAAGATACTCTCTGCGGTAAAAGAACAGGATGGAATAACGCAGCACACATTAGGATTGCGAACAGACATGCACAAGTCAAAACTCAGCGTCGTAATGGGAATACTTGAACATAAAGGACTGATAAAAAAAGAGAAAAAAGGGAAGACTAACCAGATTTTCCTAAGAGTAAAACTGTAATCCGATTCTTCAGTTTGTGAAACATCAACTCAGAATTTCAATGCTTTTCTTGGGCATGAATTGACGCAAAGCTTGCACTTTATGCAGTCAGGCTCGTTTACAATTTCTATTGATTTCTTCTTGTGGCTGCTTGGATTCAATTGCATAGGGCATACTTTGGCGCAAATACCGCAATCAGTGCATTTTTTAGAATCAATCTTTAGTTGATATTTATTTCTTCCAACCGCATTACCCATGCTTCCAACAGGGCAAAATCTGCACCAAGTTCTTTGTTGAATAAACAAGCCAAGCAAAAGTCCAACTATGGTAGTTATTATCAGAAAAATAATAAAAAATGAGCCTATGCTGTATGGATTAGGCCATCTTTTAACTATTTGAATGGTAAACATAGTCATCAATAACATCATAACAAAAAATCTAGTATGCCATTTCGAGAAGACTGCTGGAATTTTTTTATTTCGGCTAAAGGGCTTGACAAAATAATCCCAAAAACTTCCTCTTGGGCAGAAATCACACCATTTCCTTCCTTTGAATATCGCTATAACTATTCCTGAAACCATGCAAACTATAGCGAAATATCCTAAAAGAGGATAAAATAGTCCTGCTAACAAAAGCAGGATGAAAAAACTAGATGAAACTAACTGAATCTTACTTCGTTTCTTGTTAAATTCATTGCTTGCCATTTTTAGCCGAATGTCAAAACTCTATCAGATTCTTCAATCAATTTCAATAAATCCTTCATTGTTGAAATCGGGCAAACACTGCTGCTGCCTTTATCCCTTGATTTCAAGCAGGTTCCACAGGCCAATATGTGCCCTTTGCTCTTAAGAAACAAATCGGTTTGCTCTGCAACATTGTATTTTGCATTTTTGATATCCTCTATCTCAACTCCCTTGTTCAGCAAGAAAACTTTTACTTGGTGGCTTTCTTTTAATGCAGTATTGCCAAACCTAAACGCATTCCAGACAACTTCAGGCTCGTTTGTGCTAATTACAATTCCTATTTTCATTTTTTGTCACCCTTTTCAGCGATAAATAATCTGAATACATCAAATAATGCAAGACTTTTGTCTTTAACGATTTTGAGATTGGCATTAATTATGTTTTGTTTGGTGTTTCTGTTAATATTTACTCCAAAGAGAAATTTTGTTAGCGGATTATGTATGTGTTCAATTAAGGCAATTACTGGGTTTTTGCTTAACACATGTTCAACCATGATTAATTTGCCGGTTGGCTTCAGAACTCTTTTTATTTCTTCTAAACCTTTTATTGGGTTAGGAACTGAACAAAAAACACAACTGGTTATTACATAGTCAAATGAATTATCTTTGAATTCAAGATTCTCAACATCCATTTGTTGCAGGGTGATGTTTTTTTTGCCCGATTTGATTAACTTAGTATGCGCTTGCTCTAACATTTTTTCAGAAAAATCAATCCCTATAACTTTTGTATTATTGTTATAATAATCAATATTTTTTCCTGTACCTATGCCAACATCCAGAATGTTTCCCGTGAGGTGTGAGAAAAATTGTTTCCTCCACTTGGCAAACCATAGTTTTTCAGCAAATTTACTGTGTAAATCATAGAACCTTGCGGCACGGTTATATTTTTTTTTGCTTCTAATGGTTGTGTTCATTTTGAAAGTTCTTTTCTCATCTCTTCATATCGCTTTTTTGAGATTTCTCCTTTTACATACCTTTTCTTTAATATTCCCTTTGCATCTTCTTCTTTTTCTTGATGTGTATTTGACTGGGCCGCATTAACCAGCGAATATATAAGCCATATGAGACCTCCCAAAAATAAGAACATGAATATCCAGCCAAAGCCCATTCCATATCCCATCATACCATAACCTCCCATGCCAAAGCTTCCCAATGATAAAAGCAGTGCAAGTGCTACAAGCACCCATATCCATACGTTTTTGTTTTGTTCCATAATTATCACTCCCAAAAATTTTATTTCTTCAAATCGGTTTTGTTAAGACAATTCCATAATGATAAGGTTTTAAATCATATCTTACAGGATTATTAAAATTTGCATTTGCTGCCCATTTTATAACTTGTTCTGGTTTTGGTCTAATTTCCATAGGCGGTCCTCTTGGGGTAGTTGCGTCATAATTCCAGTGAATGATTCCGAGTTTTCCATTAGGTTTTAAAATTCTGTAAGCCTCGTTTATTAATTTGGTTGGCTCTTCAGCATGAAGTATATTGAAAAGCATTACATAATCAACACTAGTATCACCAAGACCAGAACCATTTGCAACAAAATCACGAAGCATTGTTTCCACATTACTTAATTTATTCTCCTTTGCTTTTCGTTTTGTGATTTCTATCATTTCTGGTTCTATATCCATAGCATAAACTTTCCCACTTATCATCTTTGCAGCAGGAATGGTAAATGTTCCATAACCGCAACCAAATTCAACTACGTCATTTATTTTGCTGCTGAGGCCCATTGTTTTGAGAATATTATCTGGGCTAAAAAATTCCTGCCATGTTCCATCTTCAGGCATGCCGCTTTCTCTAACTTTCATCTTCTTACCTCAGCTCATTTTTCTTTAATTTTTTAGATAAAACGTCCCTGATTATATCGAATGCTTTGATTATTTTTGGGTAAGCTATTTTGTAGTTGATGTTTTTGCCGTCTCTTCTGGCAATAACAATGCCTTTGTGTTTCATGATTGCAAGATGCTGTGATATGTTCGCTTGGCTTAGATTTGTTTTTTTAATAATCTCAGTCACAGACATTTCCTTATCCCTTAACAGATTTAGAACTTCTAATCTAGTTGGATTTGAAAATACCTTGCACATTTCCGCATGCAACTCATATATTTTATTCATATAAACATATTAGAATATGCTAATATATAAGAATGTTCCGGTTTATTATGAGAATTATTTTTTTAGTTTTTTAAAAGTTATCTTGATCTTCTCTGCGGAAATCTTCTTGGGCCAGAAAACCCTCTGCTTTGCTGAGGCCTTACAAATCGTATGTTTTCAAAGCGCGGAAGAGGAATCTTTTGTATGAGAAGCGACCTGTCTTCAAGAACATGTCTGAAATTATCGTGGTCTTCTGACGACAAAAGAGAGATGACTTTTCCTTCATTTCCCGCTCTTGCTGTCCTTCCGATCCTGTGAACATATTCCTGGGATGTTTTTGGCAAATCATAATTTATTATCAGATTAACGTTCTTTATGTCAAGTCCGCGGGCAGCAACATCGCTTGCTACCAAAACATCAAGCTGTCCGGCATGAAATAAATCCATAATCTGTTTTCTTTTGCTTTGGGTTATTCCGCCATGCATTGCTTGCGATCTTATCCTTTGCATAGTAAGATTATCATTGACGATATCAACAACGCGCCTTGTTGCGCAGAAAACAATTGTCAGCCCTTTTGATTCTGTTTTTATTGTATGAACCATTAATGAGAATTTATTGTGCCTGTCAACATTATAATAGTGCTGAATCAGTTTGCTTTTGTCGACATAAACCTGCATCTTGACTTTTTCAGGATTGTTCATGTAGCTTTTTGCAATGCTCATTATTGCGGTGGGCATTGTTGCGCCAAAAAATAGTTTCTGGCTGTTTTTAGGGATTCTTGATATTATCCTTTTGATGTCATCAATAAAGCCCATCTCGAACATCTTATCCGCTTCATCGAGAACTAAAATTTTGATGTGACTCAAATCAATGGTCTGTCTTGAAAGATGATCAAGAAGCCTTCCAGGTGTTCCGACAACTACATCTGCTCTTACTAAGTCGTCCATCTGAGGATTTATTGAGACTCCTCCATAGACTTCGACGATGAATGTTTTTCTGTATTTTGTGAATTTTCTGAATTCTTTTGCGACTTGGACACAGAGTTCTCTAGTTGGGACTACAACTAACATTTGCAGTCTTTTTCCAGGTATTACTTTTTCAAGCGCAGGAAAACCAAAAGCAGCTGTCTTTCCAGAACCAGTATGCGATAAACCAATTATGTCTTTTCCTTGCTGTATCAGAGGAATGCATTGCTCCTGTATTTCTGTGAATTCGGAGAAACCCAAATCCATTATTGCTTTTTCAAATTCCGGCGTGAGTACTATGCCTTTTTTGTCCATTTCGTATCCTACCCTATTAAATCAACAGCTTGCTTTTAAATGTTTTGTATTTATTGACAGGCGGGCCACGTATGCGCAAAGGATAATTGATACTACTTTTGAGTTTTATGGAGTGCTATTTGTCATCAAAATATAAAATCTTAGTATAAATTACGAATTTCGTAAAAAAAGCGAGGTAAAATCCAAACCTTTATATATAAGATACTGAAATACGTAATAATTAGGTTTAAGGTGGTGGTTTTTGTCAGGGTTTGTCTATATGAAATCTATAATTAATTCATAAAGTTTATGTTTAAATCAGTATGAGGCAATCAAAAATGGATGAAACAAACAAACAAATCTTAAAAGCGCTAAGGGCAAATTCGAGAATGCCTTTCCTTAAAATCGCTGAAAAATTGAGTGTAAGCGAAGGAACAATAAGAAAGCGCGTCGATAATCTGCTGAAAAGCGGCCAGATAAGAAAGTTCACAATAGAAGAGAACTTGGAAACAAGCGCTATTGTCCATATAATGACTTCGACAAGCATGGGCACAGAGAAAATATCCTCTGAGCTGATGAGAATAAAAGGAGTTATAAAGATATTCGAAGTCACAGGAAAATACTCTGTTTATTGTCTGATAAAAGGAACATCGATGTATGAGATTAATGACATACTTGAGCAGATAAGGCTGCTTAAAGGCGTTGTCCAGACAGAGACGCACACAGTCTTAAGAGAATATTAATGTATT
>JAUYGA010000160.1 GCA_030690755.1 Nanobdellota archaeon | reverse complement strand
TGCGCAGATATTGTCAATTCTGTTCCAGGGAATTCTGCTTTGTTTTTCCCGAGTTATTCTCTTCGTGATCAGATCAATTTGTTTTTCAAGAGCAGATGCAAGAAAACAACTTTTTTGGAAAGTTCAGTTCTCTCTAAGGAGGAGAAAGCAGAGATGCTTGATAATTTTAAGTCATATAAAGATAAGACTGGCGCAGTTCTCCTAGGTGTTGCTTCTGGCAATTTTTCAGAGGGAATAGACTTGCCAGGTGTTTTGAAATGTGTCATTGTTGTTGGCCTTCCATTACAACCGCCTGATGTTGAGACAAAAGAGCTGATTGCTTATTATGACAAGAAATTCTCTAAGGGTTGGGATTATGGATATATTTTTCCTGCGATTAACAAGTGTCTGCAGAGTTCTGGCAGGTGCATAAGAAATGAGACTGACAGAGGTGTTCTAGTTTTTCTTGACGAAAGATTTGCATGGAACAATTACTTCAAGTGTTTTCCAGCTGATTGGGATATGGTTGTGACTAAGAATTATTCTAAACTGATAAAGGCCTTTTTTGAGTTTTCTTAATGCAGCAGATTGTTACTTTTGTTAGCTGAACAGATAAAGTATGAAAGAAGTGTTTTGTTCAGCTTTCAAGGAATGAACTGCGCTTTTTTCCATATGTATCAGGGTTTCTGGCAGCATCTGTATGTTTTTTCCTTGCAGGTTAAAGATTCCTTTTCCTTCTATGACATAAACAAGGCCTTCTTTTGTTGAAGTGTGCTCATCCATATCGCTTCCTGCGGCCATGCAGAAAAGAGTGACATTTAGCTTGTCGGTTTTTATTATGACTTTGCTGACGATTCCATTTTCAGAATAGCTTATCAGTTTTCTTATGTCTTTGTTTTTCATTTTTTATTCTCTCTTTGTTTTTTTATTATTTATTTCTTTTTTGCTTTGTTTTTCCTGTAGTTTTCTATCGCTGCTTTTAATCCATCAGCAGCCAGATTTGAACAATGCATTTTAATAGGAGGAAGGCCGCCAAGTTCTTCAGCAATATCGTTTCTGCTGAGTTTTTCAGCATCTTCAAGGGTTTTTCCTTTGGCCATTTCAGTTATCATTGATGAGGTTGCGATTGCAGCGGCGCAGCCGTATGTCTTGAATTTTATGTCTTTTAGTATCTCTTTTCCTTTATTTTTGCCTGTTGTTGCTTTTCCTACTTTGATATATATTGACATCATGTCGCCGCAGCTTGGATTGCCAACTTCCCCTATTCCGTCAGCATTTTTTATTTCGCCGACATTTTTTGGTTTGGTAAAGAGTTCCATTACTTTTTTTGAGTATTGCATTTTGTTCACCTACATTTATAGAGCGGGCTCATCTTTCTTAAGTTTTCAATTATTGGCGGAAGGACTTTCAGCAAGTAATTGATGTCTTTTTTTGTTGTCTGTCTTCCTAACGTGAATCTTAAGCTGCCATGGCTTTGTTCATCGCTGAGACCGATTGCTTTTAACACATGGCTTGGCTGCAATGATTGCGATGAGCAGGCAGATCCTGTCGAGCAGGCTATTCCTTTCAGATTGAGATGCATCAGCATAGATTCTCCTTCTACATAATCAAATCGTATGTTTGCATTATTTGTCATTCTTTTTTCAGCAGAGCCGTTTAGCGCTGATGAAGGGATTGTGTCAAGGACGCCGTCAATCAGAATATCTCTGAGTTCTCTCATTTTTTCATTGTCTTTTTCCATTCGATTGTTTGCGATTTCAGCAGCTTTCGCAAATCCGACTATTCCTGGAATGTTTTCTGTGCCTGGTCTCTTCTTGAATTCCTGAGAACCTCCCTGGAACATTGGATTTAGTTTGATTCCTTTTCTTACATAGAGCGCGCCGATTCCTTTCGGGCCATATATTTTGTGCGCTGACATTGACATCAAGTCAATGTTCATCTTTTTCACATCTATATTCAGTTTGCCAAAACTCTGCACAGCGTCTGTGTGGAAGATTATCCTTTTTTCCCTGCATATCTTGCCTATTTCTTCTATAGGATTTATTGTCCCTATCTCATTATTGGCATGCATGATTGTTACTAAAAAAGTGTCTTCAGTTATTGCTTTCTTCAAATCGTCTATCTTGACTACGCCGTCGTTTCCGACCGGGAGGTGTGTGATTTTGAAGCACAATTTCTCTTCAAGGAATTTGCATACGCTTTTGACAGCTGGATGTTCAAACGTTGTTGTTATTATGTGTCTCTTTTTTGTATCAAAAGCGATTTCTTTTATCGCAAAGTTGTTTGATTCGGTCCCGCCCGATGTGAATATTATCTCTGAAGGGTCTGCATTTATTGTATCTGCAATGACTTTTCTTGATTTGTCAAGCGCTTCTCTTGCTTCATCTCCGAATGAATGAACTGATGATGCATTGCCGTATTTCTCATTGAAGTAGGGTTTCATCGCTTTGAGAACTTCATTATCAACAGGCGTTGTCGCTCCATGATCGAGATAGATTTTCATTTTTGTCCTCCTATTTTTGTCTGTTTATCATTTTTGTTTTCATACAGTTTTTTATGATGTGGTTTGTGATTTGCATACCTGGCACGTTTTTGGAACATTTTTGTCAGTTTTTTTGTGGAACTTGCAGACAATTCCTTTCTTCATTAATTGTTTGCTTAATGTAGAAAGAATCTTGATGTAATCATTCGGATTTTTTATCAGTTGGTTTGTTTTTTCTTCTATTGTTTTTATTGTTTTATTTTCTATTTCAAGTTCTGCGCCTCTCTTTCCGCTTAGATATTGCGAAACAGATGCTTCGGTTATGCCCATTACTTTTGCGATGTCTTTTTGTTTCAGCCCTTTTTTTACCATTGCGCTCACCATTTCTTTTCTTAATGCAGGCAGAACATACCAGACTTCTATTTCTTGAGGCAGCAGTTTCATTTTTGTTTTCGTTGACTTGTTTTTCTTAACTATCGCTTATTTTTATTAACAATTGTTAATTAACTATTGTTAAGATGCAGGCAGTATATAAATCTTTTGATTTTTATGTCCATAAACGAGCACAGAAACATTTATATATCCTTTAATGATTCTTCAAACATATCTTTTAGACAATATAGATTAGATTAAGAACATTTAGATTGTTTGATTTTAATTTATTTGCTTTAGTATGTTTTATTTTAGGGGGTTGCAAGTTGAACAATAACAACGAAGTTTTTGACATTTTTTTGAGAGAAAAACCTGCAATGATGCTTGTTGAACTCAGAAACACAAAGGGTGAGACTTATGCATCTTCTCTTGCAAAGAAAGTTGACTGCACATATTCTCATGTCGTTAAGGTTCTTCAGGAGATGGAGAAACATGGTCTTGTTAATTTCAATAAGCAGGGCAGACTTAAACTTTTGTCGCTTACAAAAAAAGGCGCAGATGTTGCAGAGCATATAGACGCAATCAGAAATTTATTGAGATAGATTTTTTGAAATTCTGAGAATTATTTTTTTTAACTGGTTTTTTTGTTTCTTTTAGTTTGCAAGGATTTCCTGATTTTTGCTTTCAAAAACTTTTTTAGCGGTACTTATGAATTCTTCTTCAATTAGTGTTGGTATTATTGCTCCTGCTGCATTCATATGGCCGCCTGCTTCGCCGCCTGTTATTTTTACTATGTCCTGTATGACTGTTCTCAGGTCTATTTCAGTTTCTTTTGCTTTGCCTGCAAGTCGCAGGGAGACTTTTGTTGTCCCATCAGCTGCTTGCGCAAGCGATAAGATATATGTTCCATCCTTAAGATCTCCTGATTTTGAGATTATTGAAGCAAGTGTTCCAATCATTGTTGACATGACTTGGTCTTTTGCATGGATTATTATGAAATTATCTCCTATTAGTATTCCTGGTTTATTCTTGTTTTGATGGTACCAGTCGAGCGCTTTTACTATTTCTTTTTTGTAGTCTGCGAGGCTTGCTATTGCTCTTTTTTTCATTTTTTTATCGCCAAGGCAGACGCCTATCCCTAGAGATGCTCTGTTTAGTCTTCCGCATGCATTTAGCAGTGTTGAAAATTCTCTGGCATCTCTTGTTGGAGATTCCCTTTCTTCTTCTATGAGCGTGTATATGTGGCCAAGAACATCGTCGGGTCTTTTTTCACCAAGCCTTTTCATGATTATGCCGGTAATCAGTCTTTGCATCTCCTCTTTGTTTAAATGCACGAGCTTTCTCCAGCCGGCGCCTTTTTTAGGATCGATTTTTATCTGATTAAGGAATTGTATCGCGCCGCTTTCAGATCCGCTGACTCCTGGTATCAATGGATCAGAACAGTATTCCAGCACTTTATGCAGCGGTCTTGTTTGCGCTCCGAAGAATCTCGGGCCGACATTTACTTTCATTTTTCCATTTGCTACAGCTTCCTTTAATATCTCGCTGTTGAGTCTGAGAAATCCGTTATCATCCTGTATATCTCCTATTGCGCCGACTACTGCGATATGCGCCATCTCTTTTACGTCTGATATCTCTTTTGAAAACAGGTAAACAACTCCTGCGCCGGATATCTCTTTTGAGCCATCAATTCCAAATAGGTGTGGGTTTACATGCACAATCAGGTCTTGTTCGCTTTGACTGCATTGGTTGTATCCTTCCTGTATCTCATGATGGTCAAGTATCAGTATTCTCCTTCCGCTGAGTGTTGCGCAGATGTCTTTGATTATTCCTGATCCGAGGTCTGTAAATATGTAATATTCATATTTTTCATTTGAGAGTTCTTCAAGCGCTTTTTTGTCAAGCTGCGGAATTATTGAGATTGAGTATTTTCTGTTTTTTTTGTTTAGCGCTTTTATTATGATAGAAGCAGCGCTTATTCCATCAGCGTCGAGATGAGAGACAAGCCTTATTACTTTTGTTGCGTCAAACTCTTCAAACTTCTTGGCGCACTCTTTAACGTATTCTTTGAATTGTTCGTATTTATCCAATTAAATCCCCTCTGTAAGGTTTATTAAAATTAATAAAAAAAACAATAAAAAATAAAAATAATAAAAAAGTTTGTCAGACTTGTTTTGTCTTTATTCTATTAATAGTCTGATTTTATCCGGATCGTAAGACCAGTCTTTGGATAGTCTTTTAGAACTTTTATAGTACTTGACAAGTCTTCTTATCTTTGATTCGGTGAGTAACAGACCGCGATTTGCTGTCTCATCTTTCTTGTTTTCTTCAAGATGTTTCTTTATCAGGATTGACCTTTTGATTAGAGCCATGAGATCTTCTGGGATTTTCGGCAGCAGCTTTTTTTCTTCAAGGATCTTTGTGATTCTCTTTTCTGTTGCGACCTTTATGTTTGGTATTCCATAGGTGTCTCTTAAGATTATTCCTATTTGTGAAGGTGTTTTCCCTTCTTTTGCAAATTTGATAATCAGAAGTTCTATCTCTTTTTCCTTGTATCTTTGCCATACAGGAACAGATTTTTTTATAGGCCTTTTTGATCCAGCCTTTCCTTTTGCGCCAGAATGCATTCTTGCCATTTTTTTCCTCCAGTTTGAACAAGCCCTAAGGACCGATTCATCCTTCGTAAAATTAAGAATAAGCAGATTGTTTATAAAGTTTTGGGTGTGCTTTTGTTGCAGGTCTTAATCCTTAGTTTATTCGGATTTTTTTTGGGGATTAATCCTTTATTTGTTTTTCACCATTAACTTTATATATAAAATTAAAATTCATCATAACAATACAACAACCCCACCTAGCTCAACTGGCTAGAGCGCGCGGCTGTAGAATGCTGTTTTGAGTTGTTCGAAAAGAACTGAGATGAGAAACAGTCAGCCGTTACCGCGAGGTTCCTGGTTCAAGTCCGGGGGTGGGGATTTTCTTTCTTGGATTTTACTCATGATTTTTCATTCTGTTGCACAAAAAGACCGAAACATTTAAATATGTGATATCACATATATATGGTTAAGGTGATATAAATGGGAAACATAACATTGGCAATACCTGAAGATGTGCACAAAGACATGAAATCATTTTCAGAGGTAAGATGGAGCGAAGTTGCAAGAAAAGCAATAGTCGCAAAATTAGAGACTCTAAAGATGGCTGAAAAGCTTGCAAAGAAGAGTAAGATTACACAAAGCGATGCAGATGCATTCAGCAAGAAGATAAAAACATCAGCCAACAAGAGGTTTCTTGCATGAATATAGTTATTGATTCAAATGTATTATTTTCTGCGCTGATAAGGGATTCAAAGACAAGAAAGATGATTCTGGAGTATGAGGGTTGTTTTTTATTTCCTTCTTTTATCTTTCAGGGGGTTGAAAATCATAAGGATGAATTGCTTAAGAAAAGCAGTATGGATGCTAAACAATTTAATGAGCTGCTATAACTGTTGCTCAAGAAAGTAGTAATAGTCTCTGACAATGAAGTGATTTTGTGCAAAAAAGAAGCTTTTGAACTAGTCAAGGATATTGATGAGGATGATGTAATCTTTGTCGCCTGCGCATTAGCTTATCCCGACAGTTATCTCTGGTCTGATGACAAAAGACTTAAAATGCACAGAGTTTTCCACCACGTCTATGACTGGTGGCGAAGACATGCAATATCTTGTGTGAAAAACTCTGGCACTCCAAAGTAACCGATCCGAGCGAAGCGAGCATCCCACCAGTCTATGACTGGTGGTGGTCGGTTACTTTTTGAGAAATCAAAAAAATAAAAGTTGTTAACACCTCTGAGATGAATTCTTTGATTTGATGCATTTCTCATGCTGAACGTTTTAGGTTCAAGTCGGCGCTGGGGTTTTTATTTTCTTGTTTTAGTTTTCTTTTTTATATTATTTTCTATTATTGTTTTATTTAATTTTCATCTGACACAGCATCAAGTTTGCGTCTGTTTTGTTTTCAAGTCTGTAGAACATGCTTATGACACCTGGAACGTAGCTTCTTGCTTCAGGTGTGAAATCTATTGCCCAATTATCATTGCCTTTTTTTTCTCCTATCACATCAACAAGTTTGATATTGTGTGTTTTTATTGTCTGGTTGATTGGTGTTTTTTTGTCAGGCGTGTATCCATTATGATTTTTTGTGTATTGTTTGATTCTTTCTATCAGGTATGTGTCTCCATCGTGGTATGCTTGTATTGCAAAATCCCATCTTTGGAATACTTCAAATTCATATTTCAGGAGCCATGCTGCCAGCTGTGTGCTTACATATGGATCTTTTCTTTCGTCTTTAGTTGTATCATATCTTTCCTGTCCAAGATTTTTGTTTGCATATTTTTTGATGCTTTTTTCTGTCTTTGCCGAGAATTGGAACAGTCCGACGCAGCCATGCGGTGAAACTTTGTCTATTCCTCCGCCATTTTCTAATGCAGATATTCCTGCCATTATCTCATAAGGGATGTTCATATCCTGGGATATTTTGAGGATGTATTGCGCATAGTCATTGCTTGTTTCAAGTATTTTTTCCATCTTGTCATTGCTGTCGCAGGTATATCTTGTTTTGAGTTTCTGTTCTTTCAGGTCAACTAAACTGATGAGGGTTTGGCGTTGTTGTATCGAGTAATCTCCTGCGATCAGATTGAGAAGGTCTAGAGTATCATCGCCGATTATTCCTAGTGTGAAGTTGTTTTCTTCATTGAATGCGCTTCCGAAGTTTGTTGATGCAGATGTTGATGGAGATGTTGATGCAGATATTGTAATTTCAAGGTCTGCATTATTTTGAAGGTTGTTTTGGTTTTGCAAAGTTGCATCATTAGAATCTGCCTGGCTTTTTGAGACGCTTAGTCTTCCGTAATATCTCGGTTGGTTTTGCGGGTTGCTTAGCTGTTCCAATTCGCTTGCGCTGATATATGCCGCAGGTTCTCCTTGTTGGCTTGTTGATTTATTTGTTGGCTGGTTCGCCCTGGGATTTTCTGCTCTTTCAGTTATTGTTGTTGTGTTGCCCCACTGGTAAAGAATTTCATTGAGTGTTTCAGCTTGCGTATTGCTTGTTGCGCATATTGCAAGAAAAACTGCAGCAGGAAAACTTCTTAGAAGATAGGTAGGAATTTTACTGAGTGTATCAATTGAATGTTTTTGTTTACGTTGGTTTATTTTTTTCAATTTTGATTGCTACTTAATTTTGTTGTTAGAACTTTTTTGTTGTGATTTGATTGTCCGAGGTTATTACTTGATTTAATGATGTTATTATCAGATTTTATTCTGATATTATTTTATTAAGCGCCCCCCAAACTTCAATTAAGCTGTATTCATTTAAAAACTTTGCTATAATTAACTACTTTATAGTGGTGTGATTTCTAAGGAGAGATTTGCCCCGAATTTACGTAAGCTTTAAATACTACCAGCATTTTGGGGGCTTATGGCAAAAAAATCTTTCTTTGGCTTAAAAGGAGCAGAATAAGCCTTTTTTTAATCTAAGAGGGATAGATATGCCTGTTTTAATCAAATGCCTTGGTAGTGTAGCTCGGCCTATCATGAAGCCCTGTCGTTATTTTTAAAAATTTTTGAAAATAGCAAAAAGGCTTCGACCCGGGTTCAAAACAACAAATACCCATTAATACTTAAAAATAACTTAAATTCACAGAGTCGTTTTATTGATAACTCGATGGTAGATTGTTGATGAAAGTCCCGGCCAGGGCGTTTTTCATTTTATTTGGTTGTTGAGAATATTGAGAAGATTATTGAAAAAATTGGTGGAATGATCTTTGAAAAACAGCCATATTTTATGTATGGATCGTAAATGAAATATTGATCATAAGTCCGACTGCGCAAATTAACTGGGCCGGTAGCTCAGCCTGGACAATTAGGGGAAATAGAGCACCTCACTTTTAACAATGCAAAGATTTAAAAAAGAATGGAAGTTTTTATACTTTCTGCGGAAGTGATGAGGTGGTCGCGAGTTCGAATCTCGTCCGGCCCGTTTATATTTCAGTTAATCATTGATAAACCACAGTCGATAGATGATTGTTGATGATGCTTGTTGGTAATGCTTGTTGGTAAAATTTGAATAAAATTCAGATTGTGTTTGATTAATACAAACTTAATGCAAACTTGATTTTCGCATTTCAGGTTCGAGAAAACTTTTTTAGTTGGAGGGGACTTAATGGCAAAAAAGAAAACAAAAAAAGCTGCCCTTAAAATAGATGCTCATATACTTGTTCCTAAGCACGTTAAGCTAAATAAAGATGAGACAAAGGCGCTTTTTGAACATTATAAGATCACAAATAAAGAGCTTCCTAGAATTCTTAAGAATGATCCTGCTATTGTAAATCTCAATGTTGAAATTGGTGATGTTGTTAAAATAACAAGAAATGGTTCAGTTGCTGGCACTTCTGTTTTTTACAGAACAGTATCTAACTGAAAATAATTTCATAATTATCTAAATTATTGTCGGATAGTTAAGAGAAAAAAAGGCAATTAAGAGTAATTCAAGAGGAAATTAAATGAGCAGATCCAAACTTTTGATAAGAAAACATTTTGATGAGATGTCTTTTGTTAATTCTAATATTGAATCTTTCAATAACTTTATCGAAAAAGAGCTTCAGAATATCATTGAGGAGAACAAGGAGATAGAACCGACAATAACACCTCATAATATAGATGAGTTCAAGATCAGACTTGATAAGATAAGGGTAACTAAACCGGAGATTACAGAAGCTGACGGCGCAAAAAGAAACATATATCCTGTTGAAGCAAGACTCAGAAAGCTTTCTTATTCAGTTCCTGTTTTTATGGAAATTAGCGCCCACATCAATGGTGTTCAGAGGGAAAGTTTTGAAACTCAGATTGCTAGCATGCCAATCATGTTAAAGTCTAAGATGTGCCATCTGAATAAGATGTCACGACAGGAGCTTATCCAGCATGGTGAGGATCCTGATGACAGTGGTGGTTATTTCATAATCAATGGGACAGAAAAGGCAATAATCAGCATAGAGGATCTTGCTCCTAATAGATTCCTTGTGGAAGAATCGTCTACAGGAACTAGCGAATTTATCGGAAAGATTTTTTCAGAGAGAGTTTCATTTAAAATTCCTCATATTCTTGAAAGACCTAAAGACGGCATATTTTATTTGACTTTCACTCGAGTTAAGAAAATTCCGCTTATAATAATAATAAAGGCGCTCGGCCTTACAAAAGATGAAGAGATAATGAAGATGGTTTCTTCAGACAGGCAGTTTGATGATGTTCTTGTTAACCTGTATGAGTTTGCTGATGTCAAAAATCAGGAAGATGCAATTGATTATATTGCAAAAAGAATTGGTATAACGCAATCTAAAGAGATAAGACTTGATAGAACAAAGGAGATTCTTGATAAATATCTGCTTCCGCATCATGGTGTCACGCCTGAGAACCGTATGATTAAGGCTTATAATTTGTGCAAGATGGTCAAGCGTTTTATTCTCGTTTCTAATGATGAGATTCCTGTTGATGATAAGGATCATTATATGAATAAGAGACTGAAATTGAGCGGAGAGCTTCTTGCTGATTTGTTCAGAACAAATCTTAAGACATTGATCCAGGATATGCTTTATAATTTCCAGAGAATTGTCAAGAGAGGAAAATTCCCTTCAATAAGAAGCTGCATAAGAGACAAGCTTCTGACAGCCAGGATGTATTCTTCTTTGGCAACAGGTGTCTGGGTCGGCGGCAGGAAAGGAATAAGCCAGAGACTTCAGAGAACTAATTATCTTGATACTCTTTCACATTTGCAAAGAGTTGTCAGTCCTCTTAGCACTTCGCAGGAGAATTTCGCTGCAAGAGAACTTCACGCTACTCATCTAGGAAGATTATGTCCTATCGAGACTCCAGAAGGCACTAATATTGGTCTCAGAAAAAATTTGGCTCTGTTGGCTAGTGTTTCGAGGGATGCAGATCGTGATGAGATTATAAAATCCTTGAAAAATATTGGTCTCAGGCCAGCAGGTATTTAGCAGGTATTTGAAAGTTAAAAAACAGAAATCATAAAACAATCTCGCAAAATAAAATTAAAAAAACTTCAAAACAAAACTAAAAAAACAAAAACTCAAAAACAAGATAAAAATTTTAAAAAATTAAAAATAAAAAATTAATGTGAAAAAATGGTAAGCGAAGTATATATTGACGGAACATTTGTCGGAACAGTTGAGTCTGGGGAAGACTTTGCTAAACAGCTGATTCGTGAAAGAAGAAAGTCTACAATAGATAATAATGTGAATGTTCACTTTGACGAATCGCTTAATCAGGTTCATTTAGAGATATGCAGAGGCAGAGTAAGAAGACCTCTTATTGTCATCAAAGAAGGCGTTTCTGCCCTGACAGAGAATCATGTTAAGCAGCTTCAGAAAAATGAGATAACTTGGACTGACTTGGTAAATTCAGGAGTTATAGAATACCTTGATTCTGCTGAAGAAGAAGGCGCATTGGTCGCTTTTACAGATGACGAATTGACAAAAGAACACACCCATCTTGAGATAACTCCTCTTGCTATGATGGGAGTTACAGCTGCTTTAGTTCCTTATGGAAATTATACTCAGTCTGCAAGATTAAGCATTGGTTCGAAGAACCAAAAGCAGGCTTTAGGTTTTTATGCATCAAATTTTTCTGTCAGGATGGATACTGACGTAAGCTTACTCCACACACCTCAGCTGCCTATTGTTTCTACAATTGCTCACGAGATTTCAGAGTATGACAAGCATCCTTCTGGACAGAATGTTGTTCTTGCAATCATGAGCTATCGCGGTTATAATATGGAGGACGCAATAATTGTTAACAAAGGTTCAGTAGAGCGAGGCTTTGGAAGATCTTCATATTACAGACCTATGATTGCAGAAGAATTAAGATATTCCGGCGGTCTTATTGATGAGATTGCTGTTCCTTCAAAAGATGTCAAAGGTTACAAAACAGAACGCGATTATAGGCTTCTTGAAGGGGATGGTATAATCTATCCTGAAGCTCAGGTTAAGGAAGAGGATGTCATAATCGGAAAATCTTCACCGCCAAGATTCTTGAGCGGCATGGATGAATACAGCTTGGCATCAAATGTCAGACGCGAAAGTTCACTTTCATTGCCTCATGGAGAGAGCGGTGTTGTTGATTTTGTTCTAGTTACAGAGAACCAGGAAGGAAATAAACTTGTTGAAGTAAGATTAAGGGATCAGAGAATTCCAGAAATCGGCGACAAGTTCACATCAAGACACGGTCAGAAAGGAGTTGTTGGTCTGATTGTTCCTGAAACAGACATGCCATTTACAGCTTCTGGAATAATTCCTGATATGATTTTTAGTCCTCACGGTATTCCTTCAAGAATGACAATCTCGCATTTAATTGAACTCGTCGGAGCTAAGGTTGGCGCGCTTGCCGGCAGATTTGTCGACGGAACAACATTCTCTGTTGAAAAAGAAGTTGATTTGAGAAAGGAACTCCTTTCTTATGGTTTCAGGGATAATGGCACTGAAGTCATGTATAATGGTATCACTGGCGAGATGATTGAAGCAAGAATATTCATTGGTAACATGTATTATTTGAAATTAAGACACATGGTCGCTAACAAGATGCATTCTCGCGCAAGAGGTCCAATCCAATTGTTGACAAGACAGCCAACTGAAGGACGAGCAAAAGAAGGCGGTCTCAGACTTGGAGAGATGGAAAAAGATACTTTTGTCGCGCATGGCGCATCTATGCTTTTGAAGGAAAGATTCGATTCTGATAAGGTTGTTGTCCCTGTTTGTGAGAGCTGCGGCATGATTGCGGTTTTTGACGAATTCAAGAACAAAGCTTATTGTCAGATGTGCGGAGAGAATGCAGAAGTAAGCAACATAGAGATCAGCTATGCTTTCAAATTAATGCTTGATGAATTCAAATCCTTAGGCATATATCCAAGACTGATGTTAAAGAATAAGTTTTAGTTTTAAAAATTTTGAGAAAATAATATAACTGAAGATTAAAAGAAAAAAGTTAAAAATTTAAAAGTTAAAAAATTAAAAAACAAAGGAGCTTAAAATGATTGAAGAAGGAATTTACGTTCATAAACAAGTCGGCAGCATTGTTTTTGGTATGTTGTCTCCAAAAATAATCAAGAAGATGTCTGCTGTAAAGGTTGTCACGCCTGAACTGTATGATAAGGAAGGTTATCCTGTAGACGGCGGTTTGATGGACATACGTATGGGTGTTATTGATCCTGGTCTGAAATGCAAGACCTGCGGCAGCAAACTGAAAGAGTGTGTAGGTCATTTCGGGTATATCGAATTGGCAAGACCAGTTATTCATGTTAAATTCGTCCCGCACATATTATCAGTCTTAAGAGGCACATGCAAAGAATGCGGTCACGTTCTTGTTCCAAAAGCAAAAATTACAAAAGTTCTTGAACAGCTTGAAAAAGTGCAGAAAGAACAAGGGCTTGACGGCAGAAGAAGACTGATCAAGGAAGTCATGGCATCTCTTCGAACAATAAATAAATGTCCTTGGTGCAAGGCTAAGCAGCAAAAAATCACTTTAGAAAAACCTTCAACTTTTATGGAAGGTGACAAAAGAATTTCTCCTATTGAAATAAGATCAAGGCTTGAAAAAATTCCTGATGAAGAAATACAGCTTTTTGGTCTTAATTCCGCATATGTCAGACCTGAATGGATGGTCCTTACAATATTATCAATACCGCCTGTTACTATGAGGCCTTCAATTACTCTAGAATCTGGAGAAAGAAGCGAAGACGATTTGACTCATAAGTTAGGGGATATTGTCAGAATCAACCAGAGATTATTTGAAAACATTAACGCAGGCGCTCCAGAGATTATTATTGAAGATTTATGGGACCTCTTGCAGTATCACATCACAACCTTTTTTGATAATGCGATTCCTCAGCTTCCGCCAGCAAGACACAGATCTGGTCAGCCTTTGAAGACAATAACTGAGAGAATAAAAAGCAAAGAAGGAAGAATAAGGCATAACTTGGCTGGCAAGAGAACTAATTTTTCTGCAAGAACTGTCATTTCTCCAGATCCAAATCTGACGCTTAATGAAGTTGGTGTTCCAATGGAATTTGCAACCAAACTTACAATCCCAGAAAAAGTCACAGAATGGAATGTCAATTATCTGAAGAAGTTCATTCAAAATGGTCCAGAGACTTATCCTGGAGCAAATTATGTTATCAGGCCTGATGGAAAAAAGAAGAAAATAACTTCGGAAACAAAAGAACAGGCTTTGGAAGAGATTCAGCCAGGTTATATTGTTGAAAGACATCTTATGGATGGGGATCTTGCTTTGTTTAACAGACAGCCTTCACTTCACAGAATGTCGATGATGTGCCACAAGATCAGAGTTCTTCCTTTCAGAACATTAAGGATGAATCCTGCTGTTTGTAATCCATATAACGCTGATTTTGATGGTGACGAAATGAACTTGCATATCCCTCAGACAGAGGAGGCAAGAGCAGAAGCTGAAACTCTCATGATGGTACAGACGCAGCTTATCAGTCCAAGATATGGTTTGAGTGTAATTGGTTGCATCCAGGATGCTATATCAGGAAATTATAT
The DNA here is from genome assembly GCA_030690755.1 of Nanobdellota archaeon. Taxonomy (GTDB): domain Archaea; phylum Nanobdellota; class Nanobdellia; order Woesearchaeales; family JAUYGA01; genus JAUYGA01. Next base: position 1,215 of record JAUYGA010000160.1, on the reverse strand, counting down.
GCTTACAAGAAAGACTGTTTCAATGTCCAGAGAGGATGCAGTCAAATTGCTTTACAATGTAGGTATTGATGATTTTTCAAAACTTCCTAGAAAAGCAATAGTTACTGGAAAAGAGATTTTTTCTGTTCTTTTGCCAAATGACTTTAATTTTGTAGGAAAATCAAGAGGTTGCCAGAAACATGCGACATGCAAGAAAGAAGATTGCGAAACTGATGCTTATGTCTGCATTAAAGACGGCATTTTAGTTTCAGGTGTCATGGACAAGAATAATCTTGGAGAAGGCGCAGGTCTTTTATTGAGAACATTGCACAAGACTTATGGTCCTGAAAAAACATTGGCAATCCTAGAGAAAATTTTCAGATTAGGAATAGAGTATCTTTACAAGGCAGGATTCAGCGCAGGTATTTCTGACATGGATATGCCGCAGGAAGCGAAGGACAAGATAAAAGTGGTTCTTGAAGAGGCAGAAAAAGATGCTCAGAATCTTATTGTTCAGTTCAATAAAGGGGAGCTTGAAGGTCTTCCAGGAAGGAGCATTGCAGAGACTCTTGAACTTAGAATCCTTGAGTTGCTTAACAAGGCAAGAAACAAAACAGGAAGTTTAGTCTCAGAATACAGCAACAGGAAAGCGCACACAATTGTTATGGCTGACTCTGGCGCTAGAGGCGGTATAATCAACTTAGCTCAGATGGCTGCTTGTGTAGGACAGCAGGCTATGAGAGGTAAGAGAATTGAAAAAGGTTACAGAGGAAGAACATTATCCTGTTTTAAGAGAGGGGATATCAGTCCTTCTGCTAGAGGATTCATAAGAAATGGTTTTAAGTCTGGTTTGAATCCTAAAGAGTTTTTCTTTGGGTCTATTACAGGAAGGGATTCATTAATGGATACTGCTCTTAGAACTCCAAAATCAGGTTATCTTTATAGAAGGCTTGCAAACGCAATGCAGGATTTGAAAGTAGAATATGACGGAACTGTAAGGGATGCAAGTAAAATGATAATCCAGTTTTCATACGGAGAAGATGGCATTGATGTTTCAAAATCAGAAAATGGCACAATCAATGTCAAGAGGATAATTAAATCCGCTTGATTTCAATAATCAAGCAAACTTAATTTCAATATGCAAAATCAAGGTGTAAAATGAATACAAAACTTTTCAAAGAATTTGATGGAAAAATGTCTGAACATATTATTGAAGATATAAAGGCAAATGTTCCT
>JAUYGA010000157.1 GCA_030690755.1 Nanobdellota archaeon | reverse complement strand
TTTTGACCTTAGGATGCTATGCACATACGTTTTATCGTAATCTTTAAATACGCAGGCCTCCTTTGTTATCGCATGGCAACCAATCCATTTAGCGCGCAATTTGTTTCAACTATTGCAAAGATTCTGTCTCCTGTTATGCAGGACATTGTTGTTGCTCTAGTCACCTTGCTGTTGGGCCTCATAATTGCAAGGCTTCTTGGCAAGTTGGTTGAGCAGCTGATTATTTTTGCGAAACTGAATAAGGTCTTCAAAAAAGCGACAGGTGTTCGCGTTGCATTTTCAGAGGTTGCAGGGTCTATCGTCATATATTTGTTTTATTTTATAACTATTGTGATTACTTTGAATCTTTTGAAAGCCACATCGATTGTAATATATGCATTCAGCGGGATAATACTTTTTGTTGTTATTCTCGCTTTGCTTTTGGGTATAAAAGATTTTATTCCGAATATGTTTGCTGGCGTATACATAAGTCATAAAGGGCTTCTGCGCGTCGGTGATTTTGTTAAGTTTAAGGATATTGAGGGCAGGATCACTGAGATTGGTCTTGTCGGAACAAAGATTGTGACAGACCAGAAGGATTTGTTTTACATCCCTAATTCGATTCTTGCAAAATCTGAGATCATTAAGATAAATCGGAAGAAGCCGTTTTCTAGAACAGATTGATTTTGTTATTTTTTCTATTTTTCTTTGTGGATTTTTGAGAAAAGCTAAGAAATCTGTCTATCTGTTCATTGCAGCTTCCATTAAGGCGACTACATTCCATATCTGCGTTCTTGTGTATGGCTGTATGTTTGCATCGTCTGAAATATCATCAAATTCATTTAGGCATTGGTTGATTCTTAGAGAAATATCCCCTTCGCCTTTTGTCAGGCAGTCTATCATTTTTTCAACTTTTGCTTTTACATTCTTAGGAACAGTTGAATCGTTCTTCATTTCATCGAGCGCTTCCATGGCTGGCTGCAGTTCTTTTTCTATCATGTTTATTCTTCCATCTGTCCAAGCACTTCCTTCTGAAGTTTGCTTGCCCTGTCTTTTATTGATTTTTCTTGTTTCTCTATTGACTTGATTCTTAGTTCAGCCATCTCTCTCTTGTTTTTAAGATCAGCTTCAAGATCTTCTTTTTTTGATAATATCATGAGATTTCCGACGATTTTGTATGCTTTGTCTGTTTTTGCTAGTTCTTCAATTGCAGAATCCACCTCAACGAGTTGCATCTGGAAATTTTGTTTTTGTATCAAGAAATTTTGTAGGTTCTGTTCAAGCATTTGCAGTTCTTGTATTTTCTTTTGCATTTCGGCAGTCATTTTGCACCTTTATTATTTCTGTTTATTCTTTATGTGTTCTGTTTATTTTGATTTGATGCCAATCTATCTTTTATTTTAAATCAGCATGCTCAATTTTTTCATGAACTGAGATTAGTTTTGCTATAGAGTTGAGTGAAGCCCTTAAGGCGACAGAATCTTTAGCTGTTATATCAAAAATGAGCTCTTTCTTTGTTTTTTTTATTTTGTATTCGAAACGCTCGACTTTTTTGTCTTCAGGAATAAATGCTTTAAACAATGTTTCTGAATAAGGGACGTTTATTGTTGCGCGATACATTTTTTTATATTATTCTTGATAGCTATTTGTTTATACTGCTTTTAGCTTTGTTATTGTTGTTCTTGGTTTGTATAACATTTTAGAGCCGCAGTATGGGCATCTTACTCTTTTTCTTAAAGTTGAATCTTCAATTTCTTTTTCACAGTTAAAGCATTTGTAGGCAACCATGTTTATTCTTCCTCTTCTTCAGGTTCTTCTTTATGTTTTTTACCTTTTATCTCTCTTACGTTTACTAGTTCATCTTTGATCTTGATTTTTTTGCTTACTGCGTAAGCTCTTCCAGCGAATTTTGTGCCGCATTTTCTGCATTGCCAGATTCCTTTGCAAACTCTTTTGACTTTTTTTTGTTTGCAGCTTGGGCATTCGTATTTTTTCTTTTGCGTTGCTTCAACTTCTGCAAGTCTCTGCCTTGTTGTTATTCCATATCTTGTTCCATATCTTGTTACCGCTTTTGTGCTTGATGTCATTTTAACCTTTAACCTTTTGTTTATTTTATTTTTCTTTGTTTTTTTATTGAACGTTTTTGAACTTTTTTATAAAAATAATGAAATGGGGCTGCCCGGATTTGAACTCCCCAAACCCCTTTGTAGCATGATTTTGGTCAAGGCCGCACTGAGGTTTCCGGGGTCATCTGGTCCCAAGCCAGAGAGGATGGTTCTTGCAGCATTTTGTGCTGAACCAAGCTACCCCACAGCCCCAATAATCTTGATGAATCTTTATGATTCTTCTTATGAATTTTTATGAGGTAAATTAATAATAGGCCTTATATGGTGTCTATCCAGTCTTTTAGCCTGTTATACCTCTTGAATTAACTATTTATTTTTAAATCTTCCTATCTTGATTATGTGGACAGCATTATATGATCAAAATTTCATCAACTAAATGATATCGACGAGTATTGTATGATATTGTATGTATTGTATGAGTGGAGTGATTGTTATTTTTTTATTTTGTTTCTGCAGTTTTTATCTCTTCAATTTTCTTATAGCTTGCTGCAATGAAATCACCTAATTCATTTTCTTTCCGGGAGAACTTATCAAATCCTTCTTGAATGTCGTTTTTATCGTAGGGGCGCGGTTTATTATTTTTTCGCGCAACTGCATTGTCATATTTCATTTCGTGTGTTTCGTCATGTATCTTTACCAGGTTTTCGAGGTCAGTTAATATTTCTGTTTCGCCAGTCATGACTGCGGCCGTCCATGCATGTATGTAAATTCCGTTATCAAAACGCGCGCCAGATCTTGTTGAGTCGGGCAGATTAAAGGGAGCTATTTCTGAGTCTTCTCCATTTTCTTTCATATGATGGTAAACTGCATGTATCAATCCTATAGTTGAGAGCTCTGCATATCTGCTCCAAACTCGGTTTTCAGAATCAGGTTTCTCCGTCTTTAACTTGTTTAGATATTCTTTTGTCTTTTCAAAACCTTCATTAACTGAAAGTTCTAGAAATGGTTTGTAATCCTCGGAAACTTTAGTTACATCTCCAGAACCTAAGTGTAGCGCAATATTGTGCAGTGCTTCTTTAGCTTTCATTATTTTTTTTCCTTTGGCGTTTTTTCTTTCTTTGCTTTGACTTTCTTTTCTGTTTTGGCCTTTTTTCCTGTCGATTTTTTTGGCTCAATTATTTCTATTTTCTTTTCTTTCTCAATTATTGTTGTGCCGCCGTGCTGTTTTTCGTCCTGTTCTGCTTTCCATTTTGCTTTTTCTTCTTGTTGTTTCATCCATTCTATTTTTTCAGGGCAGTTTGAGTTTATGCACATGTTCCATGGTCTTTTTCCTTTTCTTATCACTAATACAATAGGATGGTTGCATGCCTTGCAGATATCTTTTGTTGGTTTGACGAGCGCATCTCTTGGCAGGCTGAATGTTGTTTTGCAGGCAGGGTAGGCATTGCATGCTATGAATTTTGAGCCTGCTCTTGATGATATTATTCGCAGATTTCCGGTTTCGCAGTTTGGGCATTTTCCGATGATGCTTATTTCATCTCTTGTTGTTTGCAGTGATTTCAATAATTCTTCGCCAATCTGTTTTTCTTTCTTTTTGAAATCTTCAAGTATTATTGTCAATGATTCTCGAGCTTCTGCCAGCACTTGTTCTCTGTCTTTTTTGCCTTCTCTTACTTCATCCATCTCTATTTCAAAATGTTTTGTCAGCTCCTCATCGAGTATTCCTGGTGAGTATTTTTCCAGTATTTCAGTTGTTCTGATTCCTAGTTCTGTTGCTTCTATTGAGCTGTCTCCATGGACATAATGTCTGCTGAATAATGTCTCAACAATGTTTGCCCTTGTCGCTTTTGTCCCGAGATTTCTTTTTTCAAGTTCTCTTATTATTGATGCGGGCGTAAATCTTCTCGGTGGTTGTGTTTCTTTGTCGTGTATGGTTATTGACTCGACGTCAATTTTTTGTCCCTCTTTTACATTGGGAAGTTCTTCTTCTTTGAATGGTATGTATTTATAGTACGTATGCCATCCTGGTGATACTGTTCTTGTGCCTTTTGCGACAAATATCTCTGAATTGACATTTATTGAGATCACCATTGTTTCTCTCATTGCTGAATCTGCAAATGTCGCGAGGAATCTTCTGACGATTAACTCATAGACTTTGGCTTTTCTGTCCATCAGTTTGACAGGGTTGATTCCAGTAGGATAGATTGCTGGATGCGCAGGATCGGATTTTTCTCCATTGTTTGGTTTGAGATTCTCTTTTTTGAGAAGTTTTGCGCATAATTCTTTGAATTCAGGTTGTTTTGATAAGTCCTCTAGAACTTTTGAATATCCTATTGCTTCAGGCAATTGTTGGGAACTTGTTCTAGGATATGATATTAACCCATCTGTATATAGTTGTTGTCCAATGTCTAGTGTTTCTTTTGGCGATATGCCAAATGCCCTGTATGATTCTGTCTGCAGTGAAGTGAGGTCAAATGGATGCGGTGGCTTTTGTTCAAACTGGTCTCTTTTTGTTTCTTCAACAACTGCTTCTTGGTTGTTTGTTTTTTTCAATACATCGTCAGCTTCTGTTTTTTCCCAGAACTTGTCTTTTTGGTGCCAGGCGATTATTTTTCCTTCTTTTGAATTTCCTAGCAGCTGAATTTGCCAGTAAGGAACAGGGATAAATGCCTTAATCTCTTTTTCTTTGTCGACTATTATTTTCAGGGTAGGTCCTTGAACTCTTCCTGAACTGAGTATTTTAAATGAGCCTGCTGCTTTTATCGCATGTATTAATGCTCTGCTTAGATTGATTCCATAATAATAGTCTAGTTCGTGTCTTGTGAGCCCTGCTTCAGCCTGCGGCCAGTCCATTGTGCTTGATTTTTTTTCATAAGCCTTCTTAAGGTCTGGTTTAGTTAATGTTGAGAATTTCATTCTTGATGCATCTTTTTTTCCACATGCAAATCTAACCACGTTTAGTCCAATTACTTCTCCTTCCATATCATAATCTGTTGCTATGGTGAATGTTTTTGCATTCTTGGAAAGTTTTTTTATTGTATTGAGGTATTTTCTTGAATATTCAGATGAGGTTTTTATGTCTGCAAGCGGCAGCCATTCGACATCAAAGACAGGATATATCCATTTCTTTTTCCCAGGAATCACTTTTTGTGTCAGTCCAAAAATATGGCCAACTGTTGATGTTACTATTATGTCTTTATCGCCGTGCGTTACTAGATAGAATCCGACTCCTTCATTTGTTTTCTTTACTGGCTTTCCATCGGCGAGCGCCTCTGCTATTTTTTGTGCGGATTTGGGTTTCTCGCTCACAATCAGCTCGTAATTCTCTCCATAGCTTTCAGCGCTGCTTGGTGTTATTGTTTTTTTCTTTGCCATTTTATAATTTTTATAAAATTTTTTATGAGTTGTGTTATGAAATTGAAAATTTACAAATCATTTTTCATGACGATAAACTGACGATTTTTAAAGTCAAATTGATTTTATTTTTAATGAAAAAATAATAAAACAATTGTAAGCGAAATTGCAAACAAAAATGCAAGAAAGCTCTTGAGTTTTAAAAATCTTGGTTTTTTGGTTTTTTTGCGGTTTGTTTTTAGGGTTTTTTGTTGTTTTAATTGGTTTTTTTGCTTTTGTTTATGCACGATGATTTTGTTATTGTTTGCTTTCAGAATAGAAATTAATAAAAGCGAAGCCTCATTGTGGGCGTTTATTGAATATATCAGATTAATAGGGAGATAGTCCTGCCGGGATGCTTGATAAGATGAACAAAAGAATAATTAACAAGGTGATTGAAAGTATTGGCGCGACAGAATCAGCTCAGGCTGCAAGGGTTTCTTTTTCTGATTCCAGATATAAATCGATTGATTTTTCAAAGGATAATTTTAGACAGATTATCAAATTTGAAAATAAAGACAATGCGAGAAAGATTGCGTTTGTCGACGGAGGAAATGCTGAGATTGTAGGCGCTCCAAATTTCAGTTTCCAATTGGTCAGAACTTACTATTCTATTTGGCAGGATAATAAGAGAATCAAAAATTTAAGAGAGGATTTTTTTGTTTTTGTTAATGCTTTTTCAAAAAATGAAAGAGGTCAAAAATATATAAAGTATTCTGCGCAGATGTTCAAGAATGATTTGACAACTAAATCAGTTATAGAAAAGCAGCTTAATGCTGGCAAAAGTTCTATGCCTGATGATGAGGAGATTGTTTATGATTCATTTGACGCGACGATTATGGATGGAGTTCATAGGGCAAGTCCTGGCAGAGTTGCAGAAGTCGCAAGAAGGTTTGCTGAGATCAAAGCATGCGAGCTTGCTTCGGAAGAGCTGAACAGTGGAGACTTAATTGTTATTGACGGGACTTTGCAGAGCTCTGTGACTAATGAAAGTAAACAGTTGAGTAGACTTTATGAATCTGTTTCTAAGAGAAATGTGATTTTGTGCGCGCTTGCTAAGACAACTACTTTGTTGACAGAAACAGGTGATTCTGTTATTTTTTCTTTAGGTAGTATTGCTCCAAAAACTTCATGGTACTACCATCCTGTTGTAGAGATTACGCATCCCGACCATAAGGCTGAGATGTTTATTGTTAAGCTTCATGATAAATCAAAGCATATTTTCAGGCTTGAGATGCATCATGAATCTTTTCTGAAAAATATGAGAGATGTTAGCAATCTGATTGCTGTACTAGCCAGCAATTGCAAAGATCCTGTCTTTGTCGGTTATCCTTATGGGCTTATAGAAGCGGATGCAAATGCGCGCATATCAAATCAGGAAGTCAAAAATCTTAGAACTCAGTTGATGTTCCAATCTGGAAAAAAGTGGGATGATATTTCCGACAGGCTTTCATCAGTTGATGCGCATTCGATTCTTGATTCGAAATGAATGCCTGATTGATTGTTCGAATCAAGCTGCTAGGTTTTTTTGATCTCCCTTTATTTTTCTGTCAAATGCCTGTTTACAAAGCTCAGTATCTCGATAGATGCTTCATTGAACTTCTTTCTGAGCGCATCATGATTTGTTCTGTAAATTCTAAGCTCGCTGTTTTTGATTTTCTTTTTCATCTCAAAAGCAATGTTCTTGCTGAAATACTCGTCGTGGTCTGCAGCAATTATAAGAACTGGAACTTTTATTTTTTCAAGAAGAGAATGATTGTCAAATTTAGATACTTCCATTGCTGCATAAACCATGCTTCTTGGCCGGACAGGTTTTTCAAAGCCAAATTCTTCTCGAAGCTCAATTGGTTTTTTCTTTAATGTCCGTCTCAACATTTTTTTTACTTTTGTTTGAATATGCTCCCATCTGATGTCTTCTTTTCTTGGACCTCGATAAGAGCTGTTGCATAAGATTATTGCTTTTACTTTTTTTGGCCAGTTTTTGTAGAATTCCTGAGCAATCATCCCGCCCATGCTGTGTCCGAGGAGTATTGCTTTTCCGATTTTTTCCTTTCTCATTACATTTTTAATATCCAGCGCCATAAGATTTAGTTTGTATTCTTCTCGCCCAATAGGTGTTCCGGATTCTCCATGGCCCCTCAAGTCGATTGCAATGAATGGAATTTTGTTTTTTTTGAGCAGCTGGAAATAATCCTTGAAATAATTGCTGCTGCTCATCCAGCCGTGAATGAAGATGACAAATGATTTTTTTGAGGTTTTTTCTTTGTCTGGGCGGTATACTGTGTAATTTATGCTTATTTCTCCAGAAATTTTAAATCTCTTTTTTTCCATCCATGCCCTTGTTTTTTTAGAATATAAAAATCATTTGATTTGAGAACGGTCATGGATGTTTTTTTGGACAAATCATTGAAAACATTTAACAACAAGATTTATATAATTCTTTAACAATGATTCTATAAAACAGACACCTGTAATGTTTAATGTGTTTGTCATGTTTAATGTGTTTTTAAAAGAGGCCAAAATGTATGATGTTATAACGGTCGGATCTGCGACAATTGATGTTTTTGCAAAGACAGACAGGAAGCTGATAAAAAAAGATTGCTATTGTTTTCCTATGAACGGAAAAGTCCTTATTGACAATCTTGAGATTCATACAGGCGGCGGCGGGACAAATGTCGCTTTTGGTCTTGCAAAGTTCGGTCTGAAAACCGCTTTTCTCGGGAAGTTTGGCTGCAAAGATAATTCTCAGAGGATAATAAAAAAATTAAACAGTGCGAATGTCGCTTGTTTGGTCTCTTGCGAAAAAAACGCAAGGACTGCATTTTCTATAATCATCGATGCGCCAGGAAAAGACAGGACAATTCTTGTTTTCAAGGGAAGCGCTAATAATCTGAGATATGATGAAATTGAAAAATATAATCTTAACGCAAAATGGTTCTATTTTTGTTCAATGACTGGTGATTCTTATGGCACTTTAGTCAAGCTTGCAAAATTTGCTGAAGAGAAAAAAATAAGCATTGCTTTTAATCCAAGTTCTTACATGATAAAGAAGTATAATCTCAAGCCGATTCTTGCAAGAACAAATGTTTTGATTTTTAACAGAGATGAAGCAAGAATGCTTACAGGGGAAAAAGATCTCGGAAAGATTATGAAAGCAATTTACAAGATGGGACCTAGAGGAATTGTTATCACCGACGGCCCAAATAAGATTCATGCATATGATGGCGATAGGGTTTATACATTAAGGCCTAAAAAGGTTACAAAGATTATTGAGACAACTGGCGCAGGGGATGCTTTCGGCGCTGGCTTTTTGGCAGGTCTCATAAAAACAAATGATTTCAGAAAAGCGCTTAAAATAGGGAATATGAATTCTGAAGGATGCATTTCGCAAGTTGGAGCAAAAGAAGGCCTTCTAAGTTGGAAAGATGTTAAGAATAAAATCTAAAAATTCTGACAAAGAAGAGGATACGCAAAAGAAAGATAGTCAGCAGAGCAAGGAATACAAAGCTGGTCTGTTGACAGCGCCTTATAGAAAAGCGATAATTGTCATGACTGCAGTCAGCTTTCTTTTTTTGGTCATGATTATTTCAAATCTTAGGGGTTATGTTCTCGTGTTTTCGCTTTTACCGGCAACAATCATTTTCTTTATAATTTTCTCAGCGGATCTTTTGTTGGCCTTGATGTCTATAAAAGATGCAATAAGCACAAATCGTTTTGCAAGGAGCGATAGGGTTTTAGTCAAATGGATTTACACAGATAATGAGTGGAAAAAGATTATGAACAAGATAAAAAAAGAGCAGGAAGGCGACGGAAAAATGGTTTTCTGGTTTGTTTTTCTGATATCTGCATTTGTGAGTTTGTTTGTAGGCATTGCTGCAAAAGACAATTACTTTGCTGTTGCCGGATTTATTTTCAGTTTTTTTCTCGCGCTGACATTTTCAGCAGCATTTTCATATGCTGATAAGTCTGAATACAGTCAACGCGTTAATCAACCTGATTTTGTCGTGCTTGGCGAAGGTGAGTTATATTACAATAATGTTTATTTTAGGAAAACCTACAATGCGATAATCCTGAAGAGATGGGTTAACGGTGTTTCTTTAGAAGGTAATCATCTTTTTGTGGAGCTGGCTTATACTAGGTATACCAAACCTGTAGGTTTATCAGTGAGTAAGCAGGTTTTTGACATTCTTGTTCCAGAAAATAAGTTGGCCCAAGTGAGGAAGATGGTGGGCAGGATTGCTGGATAGATAGCTTTTTGGATGAGTCTTGGGCAGCTTGCATGGCACTGTATTAAAATAGATACTTTAAT
>JAUYGA010000149.1 GCA_030690755.1 Nanobdellota archaeon | reverse complement strand
ATACTTAGACGTATCAATGAAGTTTATTCTATTCTCTTCTTTACACATACCTTCCAAATCCAATCCCCCCGATAAATTATAGATTAAATTATCTATCTGAATTATTTGTTTGTTGAACTATCCGACTGTCAGTAGTTAATAAAGGATATATGGTCTATAATAGTTAGCATATATGTTAAAAATAGTCTATCTTTCAAACACTCTTTAAATAATTGAAATTTCTAAAATAAAATTATCCAACCTTTTTATTATAGTCTATGTAAAGGACTGCCTTTTATAAATCTTTTGGGTTTTTAGACGGTATTTTTGTCACAACTTTGTAACAAAAACAGTTGTTATTAGAACTGTTACGGATTCTTTTTGTTTTCTTTCAGCTGCGTTGAAAGTCTCACTTCGTTCGGGTTAGCATCGACTTAGGTCATTTATTCATTCTTATCATAAGTTGACATCCCAGTGACTTGCGAGTGAGCTCGTGACTTGTCGCGAGCATGCGAGCGACTCGCATGCAGTCACTCGCTCACAATGGACTGGCCAAGTCCCCCTGTCAACTTAGCTTATTCACAATTATAGACCTTCGTAAAATTGATGCTAACCTTTACTTTCAATGCAGCTTAGTTCCTTTCGACTTTCTTATCATGAAACAAGATATAGAACGAAACAATTATTGCCGTGATTATTGCAATTAGAATCAGATAGGATATTTTGCCAAATCCTTTTGCAAAAACCTCTTCTCGGTTTATGCTAAATCCTGTAAGCCTTGGTTGTTCGACTGTTGGTTCTTCGCCAGTTGTCTGGTTTATGTTTTCATTATTAGTGATGCTATTATCCTGGCCATTCTCAAAGCTGCCACCTATATCCTTTGTGTTTTCATTTGAGCCATAATTATTTTCTGTTTCGCCTTCTCCGCTTTCTGATAAAGCCAGGTTTTCGCAGGTTCTTTCCTCTTCAGGCCTTCCGCCAAACATCCCTGCGCAGTTATTGTCTTTGCAGGCTCTTATTTGTTTTCCATCGCTGCATTCACTCCATGAATCGCAAATCCACTCAGGGGAACAGGACGTGACTCCTGATGCTGCGTTTTGTGGTGCAGGACATGTCCCGCAATCATTTGCGCATGAAGAGCAAGTTTCTCCTCCTTCGCAAACATTATCTCCGCAAAGCGCGTTTATTGTTATGCTTCGTCTATTTGTTTCATTAATAAGGATAAAATTCGTTGCATTAAATATTGTAAAAAAAGTGTATGAAGTTGCAGAACCGGTTGCATTGACCTGCCATGTTATATTGCAGCTTGCTCCAACAGACAAATCACCTAAACAGGCATAATGGGTTCTGTTATATGTGTTGTTGTTCAATGTGAAGAAAGGCGTTGCTCCAGGAGTTGCATTGACAAGATGCGTTGCAGAATCATAGATGACATTTCCTGTGAGTGTTGGCTCCTGAACCATTATGAAACCGAATGAGAATATCGATAAGAGGACGAGCATTATTATTTTTTCTTTATGGTTAAGCTTAGAGATAATTATCAGAATGCCGAATGTCAAACATAATGTGAGGAATATTGCAAGATTTGTCCAAGGCGGCTGGTCTTTTGTTTCTTTTATTGAGACAATGTTCACTTTCTCGCCAACAGTTTTTCCTGCTCCTTTAACTTCAGATTCAAAAGGATCAAGTGCTGCAGAGATGTTTCCGCAGGCATAATCTCTGCATGTCACGCCTGCAGTTATGTTGAAGATTGCTTTTTTGTTGACTGAGATGTCTGATGCTGGAATGAAAAAAGTTGATTCCAGTCTTGGATATACAACCGTTATGTTCGAGTCAGCCATCAGATTGTCAAAGTTACCATCAGATGAATTGCAGCTGACATTCCAATAAAATAATCCATTTGATGTGAATGTCCTGTTAAATTCATATAATCCTGAGCTTGTTGCATTGGTCATATTTGTCCAGTTGCCCCAGTCAGAAAACCAGATGCTGCAATTAGATCCGCCAATAAGAGCGTGGCTTGTTATATTTGTGTAATTTGCATAGAAGGCAGCGATGTTATTTTTCATGGCTGGATCTGGATTATCAAAAATATTAAGCTCACTTCTCATCCCCGCTATATAATACGAGAAACCTAAAGCGCCAGGAATAGTCCAAATATCTATAGGAATTGCGCTTACAGCGACGCTTGCATTAAGCAGAGCGCCATTGCTTGAATTGTATTTTGCCAGTTTTGTTCCTCTCGTCGGAGTTTTAATTATCATATTATTCAGACTTTCGTCAAAACAAAGATTCTTTTTCCAAGGGGTCCAATAATTCTCATCAATACCTATTATAGTGTCATTAATCATCAAAGCCTGAGAAAGATTATAGTCGATTGTGGAAGAAGTGGTGATATTATCAAACAAGATGTAATTTCCAGAAGTGTGGTTCAGAAGAACCCGGGCCCTTGAAAGATTTCTGGTCCCATTCCAAAAATCCCAAGAACCTGAATTTTCTTTGTAATAGACCTGCCAGCTTGCTGGAACGCTGATTGTTCTTGGATTATAAGAAGCGCTCGGCTTAGTTAAGTTGCAGAAACCATCTGAAGTGTAAGTTGAACCATCTGATGAAACTCTGCGGAATATAGGATAACTGTTAGCAACATTAACTTCTTCATTATAATAAATCGTGGTTGTAGAACCTCCATTATATCTTAAGGTGATTGTTCCAGCAGGAAATGTGCAAGGAGTAGCAGGGGCAACAAATTTAAGATAAACATCAGAAAGCTCTTTTGTTCCAACCCCTCCTGCAGTTGTCCATGCTGTTGTTGCAGTTCCTGGCCCGGGTTGATAAAAATAACCAAAATAGTCGTTTGGCTCTCCTGCATTACCTCCTGCATAAACGTATAATTGCCACTTATTCTGACCGCACGCAGGAATATTTGAGATATCCACATTTGTCATCGCATCAGTGTAATTTGCTAGCAAGGTTTCTGCTGCTTTTACATTATTGCTTAACAAGCCTAAAAAAACTAGAGAAATAGCTAACATCACGACTAATGAAACCAAAACTCCTCTTTTACTGCTCATTCTCATGGTGAATGTAATTTAGCTTTTTAAGTCTTTATGTTTTTTTAGCTTAGTATTGTTAATCGTCTTAATTATTTTTTTGTTTAATCTTATTTATTATATATTCTTTAATTTTATCTTGTTTATAAGGTTACGATATCATCTTTTAGTTTACTTATTTGCAATCACATCATTCCTTTTCTTGTTCCTTTTCTTTGGTTCTCATAAAACTCTTCAACGATTTCCAGGGTTGATGCATCGTCTGCAGACCTGTCTTCCCGTAATCTGACAAGTCTTGGAAATCTTAGTGCGAATCCTGAGTTATATGTCGGTGATTTTTGGATTTCTTCATATTTCACTTCTATGACTATCTTTGGTTTCACTTTGACAGTCTTTCCTTCCTCTTTTATTATCAAAGGCTTTAGAAGTTTTGTCATCTCATCAAATGAGACGCCTTCTTCTGGTTTTTCTTTGATTCCTGTGCCAACCTGCCCGAGTTCCTTGAAATTTCCATTCTTATCAATGCATGAGACAGCAAAAGAACTCAGCCAACTGGATCTTTTTCCCTCTCCCCATTCTGCGCCTGTTATGACAAGGTCGAGGGTTTCCATTGTCGGTTTCAGTTTAACCATAAAACCTACTCTTGAACCTGGTTTGTAAGGAGCATCAAGCGTCTTTAACATTATCCCTTCATTTCCTGCCTTAAGGGATTCTGCATAGAATTTGTTTGCATCTTTTATTTGCGAAGTCTCGATTGTTGTTGCCTTGACGAGTTTTCTCTTGTGATTTTTTATGATTTTATCCAGCAGCTGTGTTCTCTCTTTGAATGGAGCGCTGATCATATTCTTATCATTATATTCCATCACATCAAAAACATTAACCTCTACAGGAAGCTCTTTTGCTGTCTGTTCAATATCATATTTTCTTTTTATTCTCTGAGAAACTTCCTGGAAGGGCCTATATTTGTTTGTCTTTGGGTCAAATCCTACTGCCTCTGAATCAAGGATGCAATTTTTTGCATTGACAAACTCTTTCACATAACTAACTACTTCTGGAAATTGCGCAGTGACATTCTCCAAGTGCCTTGTGAACAGCATCACTTTTTCGCCGTCCTTATGTATCTGAATCCTGAAACCATCATATTTCTGCTCTATCTGAAGCGGTGTTCCTATTCTTTCAAAACCCTGTTCCATATCTGCGACTTTCTGGGCGAGCATGACTTTTATGGGAATGCCTACTTTTAGGTCAATCTTACTTAGACCTTTTGGCCCGTGCTTTCTGATGACTTCTGCGACAATGCCAAAATCATTTGATAAGTCAAGGCCTTCCTGCACAAGGCTCACAAAATAATTGTATGCTGCTCTTGCAGTTTCCTCGTCCTTAGAAATTATGAAATCGTAATTTCCTAGGTTTTTGTTTTCTAGTTCATCAGCTTTTTCTATCTCAAGAATTTTTATGCTTGATGTCTTTTTGAAATGTTCCATGAATTCTTTGATGTCTTCTGAGAACTTTTTCTTAAGAGGTTTTTCGCAACTAGGACATTTTAATTCAGATGATGACGGCACATATTCCTTGCATGAATCGCATCTATGGAATATGCCGATGACTTTGGGGGATGAGCTCCAGACAACAGCATCTCTAAGGGATCCTTCTCCGACGCCAATTCGCATCTCTCCAAGAACTGTTCTTGTAATGTACTTTGCCTCATCTGGAGTTGCGCTTGTCAGAAGTTCTGCAATCAGCTGAAGCTTTCTGTCGACTGTGCCTTCGCCTTCAAACTCGACGAGTTTCCTTAGATTGTCAAAAACTTTTTTTACGCTTAATTGTTGTGAGAACAGAGTATGTTGCTTTTTTTTCTTGACAAGTTCAGCTGCAACATCGCCAAGGTCGCCAAGCTTTTTCCATTCTTTCTCGATTTTTTCAGTGTCAATGCCTGTTGCCTTGTTCAGCGCTTTAAGGATTAGTCTTGACGATACGCCTATCTCTCGCGGGTCCCAATGCGGAAACAAGCGGCCTTCAATCAACAGCAGGACTTGCTCTAAATCCTCTATTTTTGTTTTTGAAAGAAATATTGATATGTAGTAGGTTTTCTCAAGCCTTTTTGTAGTGGAATCAAGTTTCTTGTATAGTTCTACCAAATCTGAGTATTTCATATTCAGTCTTCTGAATCTCGGAGTTTTTAAGTTTTTTCTATTATTATCAATCATTATCCATTGTTGCTTTGGAAAATTATCGAAAAATTAATAATATGTCACCATTATTTCGTAGTTATGGTATATGGAATTGACAAGTATATTGTATGGGAAGGCCACAGATATTTAGAAGGAGCTAGAGAAGCGAATCTCAGAGCAGCAGACGATATCGGGATAGGCGGAGTTATGAAAGACATTGTACATGCTGTTTTTCCAGAGATGAAACTGGCTGAAAAAGTCAACGAGCTTTTTGGTGAAAAATATCATAGGCTTGCTGAGGAAGACCAGCAGAATTTGGAATATGGCGAGCCTGGCAAAATAATAAAATATTCTGCGCAGCTCGTGTTTTTAGGGGCAGATGAGAATCATCCATTATGCAGAAAGACTTATGACAATCATGCTCTTATGAGCGCGGCTGAAATAGAGAATGAGATGATTAATGATTTCAGGTTTAAAGGCGGCGCTTTCAGCGATAAGACTATTTTGGAAATAAAGCATTCTGTCGATGGACTTCAAGTTAATCCAAAATTCAGAGAAATGTTTACTTCTGCATTTTCAGATGCGCATCAACTTTGGTTTTATTCTGGCGGAAGATTTGATGATGCTTGAGATTGAAATTCTTGGTAGAACTTCTTGATGTTTGAGATTTGTTTTTTGATTTGAAAGTTAATTGGTTGATTTTTTGCTTTGATAATGCGATGCGCCCTCAATCCACAATGTTTCTCTAAAATGGAAGTTTGAAAACTTTGTAAAAAGAGTCTTCTCGGACTGCATGAAAAAGAAGAAATTGCGGAGATTGGAAGCTCATGCTGTTTAAATGACAAGAAAAGATAGAGTCTTGAAGTAGGCAATAATGTTTTAGTGATCTTTATTAATCTGGTTAGTGTGGTTATCTGCAATTTTTTTCTTCTTGCTATTATTAATGAGATTGTTTTCATCTAAACGCCTGGCATCTGTTAATTTTGCATTTTTTGGAATCACAACAGGTTTTCCTAACTGCTTTTCGATATCTCTTCTTGTGTTTCCTGCAATTGTTCCTCCTTTTTTTGCAACCAGTTTGCTTTCAGAAAACGTTTTTGGATCTTCTTTTTTTGAAATCTCAGTTGTTGTTGCTTCTGCCAGCAGGTTTAGAACTAGTTCAAGATTAGTCATGTTGTCTCTAAGATTTTCTTTTTTGAGATTTTTGAATTTTTTATATTCTTGTACATTCATCCCTGCCCATGCCTCTGTTATTTCATTAGTTAAAATTCCATAATCAGACTGCTTTTCAATACCAACTCTATTCCATTCATCGGTCAATTCTTTTCTGACTTCAATTGTTTTTAGTCGTTGGTTTATCCATT
The DNA here is from genome assembly GCA_030690755.1 of Nanobdellota archaeon. Lineage (GTDB taxonomy): Archaea > Nanobdellota > Nanobdellia > Woesearchaeales > JAUYGA01 > JAUYGA01. Next base: position 3,445 of record JAUYGA010000149.1, on the reverse strand, counting down.
CTTTTGAATATCCTTTTTGAAGATAGGTTTGCATTGCCCTGTCTATTGCACGCTCGGGGTCGTGAGTTTCATCTATTCGTTCATTTCCGACTTTTGCGAGCCAAAGTTTGAAAGGCTCTGCTTTTTTGGATGGAATAGACTGGATTAATCTTAACACTTGCTCAGTATCTGCAACATCAGTCATGTAAAGTTTGCCATCTGATGACTTCAATTTCAGTTGACTACAATTTGTAGCCAACTGGCTTCCTTCCTGCTTTAACCTGGTTTTAAGCACACTCCAGTATTTTCTAGGATTGTCGCTTTCAGTTAAAACCGCCACTATGTCAATTATCGAGAAATACCACTTTTCTTTTTCGGAGTCCCATTTGACCCGTATCTTTTTGTCATTAAACAATTTAATTGCATTTGTCATTTTATGCAGATAATACCTTCTCATTTATATATCTTAACAAGGCGCTTGGCGAGTGGCGAGTGGAAAAATACAATGAACTTTGAAATATACCGCAAAAAATAGTATGAGTGTGCGTAAAAAATAATATACCTCTTTTTCCTTTCTCATTCAGCTCAGCACTTTTTCATAGTATTCTCTCGGTTTTATGTCTGTGAAGAGTTATTCTGCGCGCCATAAATATAATGTTTTAGCTTCTTTTGACGGTCGTATGTTTTTAATACCTCAAATAATAAAAAAGTTTATTAACCTATTTTGTTTGTCAGTCTTAAAAGAGGTAAAATAGGCAAAACATACCAAAAATGGAAGTACAAGAGGCAATCAGGAAAAGACGTTCTGTCCGTAAATACCTAGATAAACCCTTGCCTTGGGAGTATATTGGCCGAGTTTTAGATGCAGCAAGGTTAGCTCCATCTTCAGGAAATATACAAAATTGGAAATTTATTGTTGTCACAGATCCTAGTCGTAGAAAAAAGATAGCAGAGGCATGCCTGCAGCAGAGATGGATGGAAGTCGCTCCTGTTCATATAGTTGTCTGCGCAGAGCCAAAAAAAGCAATACAATTCTATGGCATAAGGGGAGACAGATTATATTCCATCCAAAATTGCGCAGCAGCAATAGAAAATATGCTGCTAACTGCGACTGATATGGATATCGGCGCATGCTGGATTGGAGCATTTGATGAAGGAATGCTCAAATCAGCTGCATCAATACAGGAAGAGGCAAGGCCTCAGGCAGTCGTAACTTTAGGTTATTATGCAGAATATCCAAAAGAGCCAGTGCATTACACTATAGAGAATGTTGCATTCATGCAAAGGTGGGGTTCGAGGATTGCAGATATCGACGCTGTAATGGGCAATTATGGAAACAAACTCCAAAGACATATAGCAAATGCTCAAGAGATTGCAAATGTCAAAAAGCAAAAATTATCAGATCAGATTAAAAATAAGATAAAAGAACAGATTGACAAGAGAAAACAGGCCAGAGATGAAAAAGAATTCTTCGGGCCGACTAAGTGATTTAAGAAGTTATTTTCTTTGTTGTTTTATTTTTATTTTTCAGATTTACATCCTATTTAACCGGAAACAATAGTATGTGCATAGCATCTTACCCAACTCAGGGTTGCACCCTTGAGGAGCCCGCGTTAGTGAGGGACGCTCGTTTTACTCGGTCCCTCTCCACGAAATGTATGCAACCCCTCGCAACGCTCGTCGATAATATTGATTAAAGGAATTTTGACCTTATGATGCTATGCACATACAAACAATAAAGCTTTATAAATAATAGACTACTTTTTAGTAACTAAAATGGCTAAACGTTTTGATGATTTACCGAAAAGGTCGCAGAAAGCGCTGCTGCGTAAGCATAGGAAAGACCAAAAAACTCTTGGTGATTTGGATGTTGAGTGGCATGAGCAAAATCGTCCTGCTTATGGTTTAATCAAAAAAGTTTTTGGGCTGTCGGACTCTGAATTCTCACAATATCATACCCTGGCAGAAGAATTCAATATCTGCGCAAGTTTCATGCAACTGAATCTTGCCCGGAGTGTATTCAGAGCTGATAAGTTAAAAACAGAAAATCTTGAACAATTATTGGTGAGGTTTAATCACATTGAGCAGACAAGCCGCGAACTCGAAAAAAATAAGGCATTCCAGCTTATTTCGGAGGGATATGATAATGTAGTTTACCAGAGAGAATTTGATGCGCTAAATCTTCCAGACGCTGATGATATAGACTATGAGAAGGATATTGGGCCTAATAAGATTTCAGTTGAACTGGCTTTTGACGAGTATACCGGTAAGGTGGTTTCTGAATTCCACAACATTAGATTTGGTTCAAAACTTGATGTTTATCGATGTTTTGTGAATGACCTTAAAAGTGTGATCGACGAAATAGGCAGCGACATTGCAAAGCTATTTGTTGATGACCTGGCAAAAGAAGCAAGACTGAACTATCCGTTTGACGAGATGCCAATTTTTTTGAGAAAATTCAAGGACGACATAACATCCTTTGATATAACTTCTGAGTATTTTATTGAATCCCTGGCATTTATGAATGTTACAAAGCAGAATTATGCGCTGATATCAAAAAACAGAGCCTCAAAGAAAATTTTTGACCTGCTTAAGAGTGTTGAGCACGAGGAACAGCACAGAGGCAGGCTCATCACAGAATATTCTGGCAAGCTCATCAACCTATTTGAGGAAAAAAATTCTAATTTGGTCACCGATCTTATTATGAGCATTCCAAGCGAACAGAGAACAGATCTGTTGGCATTAATCATGAGCAATACAGATGTGATTGATTTTTTTAAGTCTGTGAAAAAATATCAAGTCGCTCCAGGAGCATATGCTAAGTTCCTTCTTAATTTTTTGGACCATGAAATAGAAATAGATGGCGATAATAAAACTTGTCTTGAGTTTGTTTCTGATGTTGTAAATATTAATCCTGGAACAGCAGTTACGCATCTTATAGACTCAACAGCAGAATGCATACTTGCAGGAAATACCTCTTTTGTTTATGATGTGGCGACAAAATCCAAGCTCGCCCCTGTCATTTTGAAGGATTATCTTGAATATTCGACTGATGGAAATGAACTGAAGAAAAATGCGCTTATTACAATTTATTATGAGAATGACACTGCATTTGACATGAACTACATACGTAAAAAATTAAAATCGGCAAGCAATGGTACTCTCTCAGCAATTGAGATAAATGCCAGAAACCTGCATAAACTCTCAGATGGGAAAAAGGAGCTGAGTCTTCCAAGGATTAAAAAGCCTGAAAAAACTTTATTGGATTTGATCTTGCGTAATGTTGATGAGGGGGATAAGGAAAAAGTCTCTGAAGCATATTCGTTCTTAAGATTAGAATTTCTTGAGAATAAATTAAAACAGGTTTATGACAGAGAAAGAACATCCCTGTCTGCTTTCTGCAATTATGTAATAGGTCTTGGGCAAAAGAAGAAAGGACTTGAACTTCTAAGGGTTCTCCTCAAAA
>JAUYGA010000046.1 GCA_030690755.1 Nanobdellota archaeon | reverse complement strand
CTTTTAGTGTCTCTATCTGTTTTATGTTTGTCTGTGTCTTGATTATTGCCCTTATGTTTTCTATTGCCTCTTCTGTTTCTTTATCTTTGCAGACAATGCTTACTTTGAGAAGCGGCCATCTGACTCCTATTCCTAGTTTGTCTCTTGCGCTAAGGATTGAGGCAATTGCGTCTTTTGCAATTTCCATGTCTTTTTCTATTTTGTCGTCGATAAATTTCTCGTCAGCCTTTGGCCATTCGTATAGGTTTATGCTTTCTTTTTCCAGGTTAAATTCTGTTTTCATGTTTAAAAAGATTTTTTCTGTTATGAATGGGCATGACGGAACAAGCATTTTTATTGCTTCGATTATTGTTTTGTAGATTGTGTAGATTGCTGCTTTCTTATCTTCGTCTCTTCCGATTGAGACCTTATCTCGGGTAATCTGTATGTATGTTCTGGATAGTTCAAGCAGCAGTTCTTCGACATATTTTGGCGCAGTTTCCAGTTGATAGTTATCATATGCTTCTGTTGTTTTCTTTATTGCATTGTTTAATTTTGAAAGCATATATTGTTCTTCAAGCGAGAAATCTCTTATATTCCCTTTTAGTTCTGCTGGATTGATTTTGTTTGTTTTTGCAAGGTCTATCAATAAGTTATGGATGTTCCAGATTACTGTCAGGTTTCTTTGTTTTAGTTTTGCATCTTCCCAGCTGAAATTTAGGTCAAGTCCAGGGTTTGCGGCAGTTATTGAATAAAGTCTCATTGTGTCTGCGCCAAATTTGTCTATTACTTCATATGGTGAGACTACATTCCCGAGAGATTTTGACATTTTTTTGCCTTCAAAGTCTGCTATGAAACCATGCATGTATACTGCTTTGAATGATGGTTGTTTCAGTGAGACCATTGATGCAACCATCAAAAGGTTGAACCATCCTCTTATTTGGTCTTTTCCTTCTAAGATTAAGTCAGCAGGCCATAGTTGTTTGAATAGGTCTGTTCTTTTTGGATAGTCTATGCAGTTCCAGCATGCTGAGCCAGCATCAATCCATACGTCGAGAACATCAGGGCTTCTTTTCATTTCACTGTTGCATTTGCTGCATTTCCAAGTAATTTCATCAATCCAGGGGATGTGAAGATTTTCAGGCGCTTTTTTGCCGTATTTTTTTCAAGCTCATCTATTGAGCCTATGACATCATAATGATTGCATTTTTTGTCAGTGCATCTCCATATTGGCAAAGGCGGTCCCCAAATTATTTGTCTTGTTATCCCATTGTCTCTTAGATTTCTTAACCATGAATCAAACCATTTGTTTCCTGCCCAGTCAGGCACCCATTTTATGCTTTTGTTTGCTTCGATCATCTTGTCCTTCAATTCAGTTTCAACGTCAAAGAACCATTGTGTTGTTGTCTTGAAGACAACTGGGCTTTTGCATCTCCAGCAGTGGGCATATTCGTGTTCAACTGGTGTTTCTGCGACCAGCAGACATTTTAGATTTAGCGCTTCAACAAATTTTTTGTCGTCTTTTTTTGCGACAAGTCCAGCAAATTTTCCCATGCTTTTTGGGAATTCTCCTTTTTCATCTATTTCATTGAATGCAGGAACTTTATATTTGTGGCCGACTTCATAATCTTCAGGTCCGCATCCTGGCGCGCAATGTACCAGACCAGAACCAGCAGATAATGTTACATATTCTTTTGATAGTAAAACAGTGTATGATCTTTTGCTTTGTTCTCCTTCTTTTGCATTTTTACTTCGCTCTTCTTCCTCCTGGTGGAATTTTATCTCTTCAAAGAACGGTTGTCTGTATCTGAGTCCTTCAAGTTCTTCTCCTTTGAATTCTTCGATTACTGTCATTTCTCTATCAGCAACAGCTTGTATTACTGGCGCTGCGAGTCCTGCTGCTAAAATCCAGACTTCATCCTGTTCTTTTTTTCCATATTTTTGTTTTTCCAATTCTTTTCGCGCAGGAACTTTACATCTTACATAATCCAGTTCAGGATTCACCATGACTGCCATGTTGAATGGTATTGTCCAAGGTGTTGTCGTCCATATTATCAGGTATTCGTTTTCCTTTTCTTTGTTCTTTCCTTTTTCATCGACAAGCACTTTGAATTTTACAAATATTGATTTTTCTGTTACTGTTTCATAATCAAGCTCATGCTTTGCAAGAGATGTTGCGCAGCTTGGGCACCAGGACATTACTTTTTTCCCTTCATATAAATATCCGTTTTCATGGGCTTTTTTTATCAGCCACCAGTTTCCTTCAATGAATGAAGATTTGATTGGAATATAGGGATCATCCCAGTTCATCCAGATACCTAATCGTTTGAAATCTGTTATCATTAAATCCATATTTTCCATTGCGAATTTTTCGCATTCTTTGACAAATTCTTCCTTGCTTACTTTTACGCCGATTTCATCTTTTGATTTCAGGCCAAGTTTCGCTTCTACTTTGTGTGATGTTGGCAGGCCGTGCATGTCAAATCCCGGCCTGTCCCATACATCAAGGCCTTTCATTCTTAAGTATCGCATTATAGAATCTCTTAGTGATTTTCCCCATGCATGTCCTATGTGGATTCTTCCTGATGTGTATGGAGGTCCATCTAGATAGTAGAATTTCTTTGCGCCATTGTTCTTGGCTTTGGCCTTTTCGTAGATTTTGTTCTTCTGCCAAAACTCAATTATTTCATTTTCTATTATTTCCGGATTATAGTTTTGCATCTGAATTGAAATAGTCGGCCTATTTAAAAAAGTTGCTGTGGTAGGATACTGTTAATTCTTAGATACCTATATAAATAAGTTCTTATATTACACCTCGTAAGAGGTGTTTATTATGGCTCAAAAATGTCCGAAGTGTAAAGAATCTAAGCATGTCTGGTGCAAAGGCTGGCGTTATAATGCTTCTG
>JAUYGA010000141.1 GCA_030690755.1 Nanobdellota archaeon | reverse complement strand
TAAGGTTGTTTATGTATATGCAGTAATCCTCAAGGGAGATTGAGTATTGTCCTTCATCCATTGTATGCAGGTCAAGGTTTGAGCTTCTTAGAGGGATTATTGAATTTGCATAATTCACGCGGGTGTGCAATCCTACAACATTCCTGTTCTGTTCCAGTATGCACATGAATTCATTGCTTTTACCTGAACATTTTTCAGTGATTAAACCTGGTTTCTCTCCTGAAGCGAGGGAGTATAGCTTTTTGTATTCGACATTGCAGCTGACGCTTGTCCTTTCAGCTAGCTTTTCATGCGCAGTTCTTGTTGTGTGCAAAAATTCTTTTATAGGGAAAAACTCTGGCGTGGTCTGGTCTGTGAATTGGTCAAGACTATAGATGTTAAAACTCAAATCCACCCTTCCTGTCTGTGTCCCTTGAGGTTTAACGTTATATTCGCCAGGATATGTCACACCATATTCTGTAAGAACTTTCTTTTCAATGTCAACGTATTCTGCAAGGACTTCCGGAGAGCTTGCAGCTCCACGCATGTCGCCGCCTCTGACCATTGTTTTTATTTTAAAAAGGACATCATCTTGGCTGCTGGGCTTGTTTGAGAATTTAGCCTGCAACAGAGGGTCTCCATAAAGCATGGTTATTGATTTTCCAGCAGGAGGCATTTCTGCGACAAAATCTCCGAGTCTTGTTCCTGTTATGTCTATTGGAGAGAGATCCCATCCGGTCATTGTTGTTGTTGTTCCTATGAATGCAGCTGCCCAATTTGCCATTAATGGGGTGAATTGAGTTATGCTGAAGCAGCCTTCGTCTATTATTATTGTTGACTTGCCTCTTCCTTTGAAGGAAGGGATGGCGCCGCCATGCGCGTGGTTGATATATATTGTGGCATCTTGAATTGCATTTCCCAAATTTCCAGATCCAATATCCCTGTCAGAATAAGGGTCGACAAATCCAGAGGTTCTTGAATTTGATTTGTATAATGCGAAGTCATTTTGAGTATATACTGATAAGTAGAATGCTGCATTTGTCCAGCTGTATGGCGGATATTCTATCTGTTGCGATAAGACAACATATTGGTTTCCCAGTTTTTTCATTAGTTGGTCATAAAATAAAGCCCGGTTCATCATCGAGGAAGTTGCAGAAACAAAATTTTTGCCATCGTCCTTTCCAAAACCGATTCTTCCGACGCTCCAGACAATATCATACCTGTTTTTTTCAAGCCTGCTTCTTGCAATATCATAATCGCAGGATTGGTATTCCCATCCGCTTTCACTCCTCCAAGGCGCGCCAAGTTCTATTGGGATTGTTCCCCTGTTTGCGAGAATCAGCAAGTATCCTTGTCCTGGCGTGTAAGAGTCGATATTTGCCAAACCAAGATTTTTCAGTGAGCGGTTGTTAGTTTCAAGAACTGCTCCAGAACTCGAATATTTTGTTCCATCGATCTTGTATGCAAGTTCAGCAGATGCTATTGCGCATTTTTCTGTAAGACCTTGAACATGGTAGTGAGGTATTGGGAATATGAATGCATGCCTTTTGGCAGCATAGAACACTGAAAGCAAAGAGCTGTAATCCTTAAGTGAGGAGCTCAAGCTCTGAGATGTTTGGAATGTGTCTGTCATGACAATTATTATAGGGTTGGGATTGCTTGTCGCATAACTCTTTTCAATCATTGTGACATCATCTAAAGTCTCTATGGCAATTTTTTCTTTTCCTTGAGTTATTCCTGTTATTTCGATGTCGCTGGCAAGACTTGCCGGGATAAATGGCATCTGGCCATGGCCTGAATCTTTCAATCCGTTTATGTTTTCATCAGAAGCATACCATGCGGCATAGGTTGCATAATAATAAGAGTCATCGCCTTCCTTTGCTGTTGTGTATTGTGTGAAATCATTTTGGCTCCAGAAATCAATCATCTCTTGTCTTGCATCATCTATTGTTGCTATCTTTATGATATTGCTTTCATCTATCTCATAATCTTCCATAAAGAATTTTGTCGCATCTGAATATGCTCCCGGATTGTTGACATTGTTGTCAATCATTAAAGGGATATTTTTGCTGACCGCAATAGGTGTTATGCTCAGGACAATTTCCCACTCAGGGCTTACAAGGTACATGCTGGTTATTTCTTTCTCATTTATGTCCTCTATGTATTTTACTTGTTTTGGTCTTTTTACAGCATATTCTGATGCTGGCGGTGCAGGTGTCAATGCTTTAGCATCTATCTCTCCCATGCTTATGCCTGTTGCCGCACCTGCATCATTGCATGCAGGCAACGTCTCTACGTTATAGACTGTTGCATTTCCTCTTGTGATAATTAATGCGGTTCCATTTGTGTTTACATTTATGTTCCAGTCTTCAAATCCAGGCAGGTTAACATAATTTTTTACCTTTCCTGTTGCGCTGTATGCGCTTGAGAAATATTGTGTTTCAACAATGACTTCTTGGCCTGGTTTTTTTGATGATTCATCGAGATTGTATCCTTTGCCTTCTTCATTGAGAAACATCTGCGCGCAGGTGTCGCATGAATACGCAAGTCCTGATACAAATGAGATGTCTATGCCGCCGTTTTTTGTTTCGACAAAGATGTTATTCTTTTGGTCTTCTCCATATTTGACAAATCTGCCATTATTTCCAGCTATTCCTGCCTCATAGAGCATATTGTTTTTGTAGACAACAAATGGTTTTTCTCCGCAGACATATGGCTGGCCATTCTCATCGTAAAGGATACGTCCATATCCGTTCAGCTGATAATTGTCGCCGTTCTGTTCCAGGCTTCCGTCATTCATATTGACATAGAGTTTTCCTGTGTTGACAGCAAAGAGCGCGTCGCAGCTTTTTGTATTGCTTGGCTCTTCCAGCGCTATTATGAACTGGCCGCTTGGTTCGGAGTAATCGAATTTTTTAGAGTCAGGATTGCTTACTTTGCTTCCTCCGACTTCGAGCTGGGAACATGCTGAGTTTATGCTGTTGTCATCAAAGTCAATGATTCCGTTTTGTATTAGGCATTTCATTTCTTTGTCCTTGAATTTTGATGCGAGAGCAACAGCTCCTGATTCTTCGACAGAAGCGCGGATGTCTTTTCCTGCGACATTATTTATTGTTATCTCATCCATGTTAAGAGTTTTCAGCTTGGACACTATATTCAGTCCTGGAATCCTTCTTATGTATGCTTCGCTCTTTTCGCTTGTCCTGACAACAAGCTCTTTGTCGCTTATCCCTCCAAGAGAGAGGCTGCCGTCATTCATGACAATCGTGTTGCCAGATGCTTTGAAGCTTTTTTTGCCTGCATTGTCTAAAGTGAGATAGCCGCTTTTCAGTTCATAGCAAGATGCGTCAAGTATGTTATTGGTTATTTTTATTGAATATCCTTGGTCTCTTTTTATCGAGCATAATGTGTCTTTGCTTTCTATTTTTCCTTTGAATTCTGTGTTTGTTGGTCTGACTGTTATTGCAAAGTCAGCCAATGTTTTTATGTCTGTTATGCTGAATTTGAAGTTTCCTGACTCTAGAACATTTCCTGACGATGCCCTTATCAGTTTTATCGGGCTTTGCGATGAGAATGATTCTATCCCCAGGTATTTTGAGAATTCCTTTTGGTTTAATGCTTCCAGGCATGAACTGTACTTGATTGTTGTTCCTGCTGCGCATTTGTTTGTTATTTCGAGAAGGACAGTATCAGACATAGATGTTGCTTTGATGAATTTGAGTTTGTCCTGAGTGATCTTCCCCTGGCTTATGCAGCTTGCCAAATCAACAGCAGCTATGCTATTATAGTCAAAATCATCGCAGTCAACAGCAGCTGAAACAGGAAAAGAAAACAGGATGATAGAGAATAAGGTGACTGCCAGCAAGATTGCTATTTTTAAACCGTCATTAGGCCTGATGCTAGCGCTGACGCGTCTAGAAACTAGTCCAGAACCATTCTCCCCTTTTTTAAAATTCATATTGACTGTATTCATCATATTTAGTATAAATATCTTGCTGTTTTTTTTAAATTGATTAATTTTCTAATTCAGCGCAATAACCCTTCATATTTCCAAAACAGCCCGATGCACAACAGGCAGTTCCATTGTCGTCTCAGTTCTCGGATCGTAAAGATAGTATGTTGCAATGTCTCTTGCATTTGATTTTGTGAATACGGTCTGGGCAGTCACTTTTTTTATTATTATCTTGCTGTCATGTTCGACTAAAGGAATGCTTTCAGGTCTTTCATCTGCGCTTTCCTTGAATGTTTTTATGAAATCAGCGAGTTCGCCTGCCATGACAGGATAGTCTACGACAGATGTCTCAAACTCTTTTTTTGCTTCATCATTCCACATTGTGACAGGAAGATGGTATTCTATTGTCAAAGGGTTTGCTGAGAGAATCTTGTAAGTGAGATGTCCATATTTCATACTTGTATCTTCAAGATCTATTTTTTTTAGTCCTGCAAGACATAGTTGGGCTTGCTGTGACAGGTCTCTTGCAAGGATTGCGTCAAGCGGATAATCTGACTGTTCGATTGGGGGGATGTATGCTTTTTCGACATCAGCAGTCCTATAGCATGACTCTATATAGTGCTGCACTGATTTTGCTTTCTGTTCAAAACTGCCCATCTTGCTCAGCCTATAAGTGAACTTTGATTCGACAAATATGTCCTCGGTATAGATCAATGCAGTTGTTATAGCGACGAGAATTATGCCTATTATTATGAAAAGTCCTATTATCTGGCCTCTTTTTTTCATGATGTAACATTAAGAACAATAAGCGTATATAAAGTTTACTGGGACGATTTAACAATCCTGAATATCTTGTCATTCGGCCTTGCTGTTTGTTTTAATTTTAGTGCGACTCTTTCTCCTTTTTTTGCGATGTCCACTTTCTTGTGGTTTATTTCAAGGGATTCTACTTTTTGCCTGAAAACTCCTGTTGTGTTCCCTATTACGTAAATCTCATCGCCTTTTGATATTGGTTTGTTTTCCACTTTGATTTCTGCGACATTGATTTTTTGGTAATAATTTCTGACAAACCCTACATACTCTTTTATTTCTGTAACAGAACTTCCGTCTTTGCTTGTGAAGTCGTCATTTGTTGGAACTCCAAGAAAGAAGCCAGATGAGAATTCGCGATTGTAGACTTTCTTTAGTTCTGACAATTCTTTCATTATCAACTTTTTGTTAAGTCTGCTATCCGAAAAATCCAGCCAGTCCTGGCGGCCGACGGCCATTTTCCTGCGGGAAAATGTCCTACGCGACAGCCCGGAGGGCGCATCCCCAGTCGCGTCGGCGCCACGACTGGATTTTTCCTTTGATTGTCTTTTGTTTTTAAGATAATCGTCAATGACTTTTTTGTATGCTGATGTGACTACTTTCACATATTCCGGGCTCCTATTGCGGCCTTCTATCTTGAATGATTCAATTCCAGCGTCAATAAGTCTATCTGTGAATGGCAGCGCGCAAAGATCTTTTGGTGATAGTATGTAGTTGTTTCCGACTCTGAGCTCTTTTCCTGTCTCTTCATTGATGACTTTGTAAGGTCTTCTGCAGGGCTGCAGGCAGTCTCCGCGGTTGGCGCTTTTGCCGAATAATTCTTGTGACAAAAAGCATCTTCCTGATATTGAGACGCACATTGCTCCGTGGATGAAAACTTCTATTCCAATATCCAAATTGTCTTTGTTTTTCTGTTCAACAATATTTTTGAGCTGCTCAAGCGATAGCTCTCTTGCAAGCACTGCTTTTTTTGCTCCGAGTTTTGCATAGAATTTTAATGAATCGTAATTGGATATTCCTGCTTGCGTGCTTATGTGAAATGGAATTTTTGCTTTGATGCACTGCTGAATAACATAGACATCCCAGCAGATTATTGCATCAATTTTTGCGTCTTTTGCCTCTTTTATTATTCTATCGACCTTTTTTCGCTCATTATCATATATGATGGTGTTGAGTGTGAGATAGACTTTGACTTTCTTTTTGCGCGCCGTTTCCGCAACTTTCTTCAGTTCCTGAATCTCAAAACTTCTTGCAGTGATGCGCATGTTTAGGTCATTTACACCAAGATAAACCGCGTCTGCGCCTGCATCTATTGCAGCAGTAAGCATAGGCCAGTTTCCGACTGGCGCGATTAGTTCTGGTTTTGATATTTTTTTGGCCAGTTTCATCTTTAATTTATTTTTTTGCATTTTCATTTCAAATATTCCTTGTATTCTTTTAAATATCTTTTCATGAAATATTTGACAAATTCATCTTCATTTTTTGACAGCGCGTTATAGTATTGCTTCCTTCCAGAGTATTCTATCACTATTATCGGATAGCTGTTCTTTTTTAGAATATGCGCGATAATCAGCCTTCCAATCCTGCCGTTTCCGTCTCCGAATGGATGTATCTTTTCAAATCTGTAATGCGCTCTCGCAGCTAGTTCTACGGGGTGCATCATTTTTACATTTTTTTCATACCAAACAAAAAGGTTTTTTATCAGTTTTTTAATTTCCTGCCAGTTAGGCGCGCGGTACTCTCCAACGCGAACGAGATATGTTCTCCATGTTCCTGCAATATCTGGCTTTGAATCATAGAATATTTCATTATGCCAAGCCAATAGTGTTTCAGATGATATTTTTTTCTCGTTTATTGCCTGGAAAAAAGCTTTTGAATGGTTTATCGTCTCCTGTATGTCTTTGATTGACTTATGCGGCGCGAGTTTTCTCTTGATTATGTCTTCTGTTTCTTCAAGGGTTATGGTTGACCCTTCTATTGCATTGGAGTTGTATGTGAATTTTATCAAAAAGTCAATAAGCACTTTTTTCTTAACTGATTCAGGATAGGTTTTCCATTCTCTGCCGAAATTCTTTTTTACAGCGCTTAACTTTCTGAATAAATCTTCCTTAATGCATTCCATAAGAAAAGCGCTTTTTATCTCCTCTATATTTTCAGGGACTTCCTTACCGAGGTATTTCTCTCTAGTTATGACTCGCTCGTCTTTTCGGAGCGAGTGTCTGATATAATAATATCCATTTTTTTTAAGAATTGTCATAAAAAATAGTTACCCTTACAAATATATAAATTTTGCGTTTTTTTAGAAAAATGTAAGGGTAAGGTTTTAGAAAGTTTTATAATTCGGATTTATTTCCTAATCATAAAATGGCGGATTTAGACACTTTAATCGAATTGGTTCTTGAAAAGGATGGTTTTAAGACAAAGGAAGGCAGTCTTAGAGTTAATGTTGTTGGCGGCGCTAATGGTTACTATTCAGGGTTTTTGCATGAAGGAGATGCTGAAAATAACCTTAAGGCAATAGCAGGAATACATAAAGAAATAGCAGAAACACCTGAATTAGCAGGCATGAATGCTTTTATGATTGTTAATGTAGGTCATCAATATGTTTATGAGATTGGCTTTCCGCCGCGTGAGATGTGGGGCATTGTTGCTTATCAGGCTCTGCGATGCGAACATTTCGAATAATTTTATCAATCAGCGAAATAACCGCATCGAAAAGTAAAAAATTATATACTGATACATCTTATTAATGTTATATGTCAAAGAAATATGTGTTTTTAATTTTAGTTGCATTGGTTTTGATAGCTGGCTGCGATGATGAACTGAAAGAAAATCCTCAGTCTAAATTCAATTTCAAAGAAGGGGACTATCTTGGTTATTCTAACAATTATGAATATGATGCTGAAAGCCTTCTAAAAGATGCAAGGTCTGGCAACGAAGTGGATTTCAGCGAATATAGACTTAATAATATCAATAATCTTGTGTTTACATTCAGGCAACTTTTTATCGATATAGATAGACATGATTCTGTTGAGACTTGCATTAATTCTACTGAGAAAGAAAGCTGCTTATTTGAATATGTCTTGGCATCACATAATGAACAGCTCTGTTCAGAATTCCCTGAAAATGCAATTGTAACTGAAGTTTATCCTCCTTCAATGGGCCCGACAAGCAGCGGTCAGGCGGTTTTTCAGAACAAAAGCATAAATCTGAGGGCTAATTGCTATGCTTACTTAGAGCTTTATGACAAGTATATGGGCTCAGTTGAAAAATGCGATGCATTAAGTTCCCAGTTTGTTGATATTTCTGTTTATGATCTTTCTAAGTCTTGTAAGTGGGTTTTAGAGAGAAGAAAAGTGATTTATGGGTAGCGTGTCTTATGATATGTTTGATCATTGCTAAAACAAATTATCGAGAGCTAAAAGTCCAGCAATAAAATTAAATATGCATTTCAATTTATGAAAGTAATATGGTCATTAACTCAGTTCTTAAAAAAGCAGAGCGTTTAGTATCTTTAGATTTTTTTAGAGGCTTAGTTATTGTGTTGATGATATTAGTTAATAATGTTTGGGGCGATACATATCCTCCATTGCAACATGCTTCATGGAATGGTTGGACTTTCGCCGATACTGTTTTTCCATTCTTTTTGTGGATAATCGGGGTGGCCATGGTTTTTTCTTTCACAAAAAGAATTAATGGAAGACATAGCAAAAAAGAATTATTTTTGCACATCCTAAAACGCTCACTTATCTTATTTGCTTTTGGTTTTTTCCTTAATTTATTTCCTTATTTTGATTTTGCGGCTGTTCGTATACCTGGGGTTTTACAACTTATTGCAATAACTTATTTTTTTGCAGGTGTAATTTTTTTGTATACGCGGCCAAAATGGCAGGTCGTATTAACAGTATTTATTCTCCTAGCCTCTGCGCTTATGATTAAATTTGTGCCTGTTCCCGGTTATGGTTCAGGAGTATTGGAACCAGAAAGAAATTTAGCTCATTATATTGATGGCTTGTTATTGAAAGGCCATATGTGGGAGCAGACCAAAGGGTGGGATCCAGAGGGGTTATTCAGTACTTTTTCTGCCATTTCTACAGTGCTTTTAGGAGTGTTAATGGGTCATTTGTTGATTAGTAAAAGAAATAAAATTCAAAAGGCAGGTTTAATGGCTTTATCAGGCATAGTTTTTATGATGGCTGGCTATGTTATAAATATCTGGTTGCCAATTAATAAAAATCTTTGGACAAGTTCATTTTCAATTTTTATGGCTGGCCTCGCTTCGGTTATATTTTCTGTCAGCTATTGGTTAATTGACATAAAAGGTTGCAAAAAGTGGTCTTTTCCTTTTGTTATTTGCGGTTTGAATGCAATTGCATTATATATGTTTAGCAGTATTGTAAGCAGATTATTGTTGCTAATTAAAGTGAATGGCGGCACAACTTTGTATTTTGTTATTTATAAAAATCTATATCTACAAATAGCTGCGCCAATAATTGCTTCTTTATTGTTTGCTTTCACGCATGTATTAATAATATTTCTCGCAGCTTATGTCATGTATAAAAATAAATTATTCTTAAAAATATGATTTTGGCATTTATGAAAGAATAAGGGTTTGAAAATCCTGCGTGGCTTTCCGCCGCGTGAGATGTGGGGCATTGTCGCGTATCAAGCTTTGCGATGTGACCTTCCTGAATAATTCTATTATTGAATATCCTCATAATTAAGTATAGATATTCCGCGTTCAATCGCATCGTCATAGACAATCCTGTTGCAGGCAGTGTTTATCCAGCATTCTATCTGCGGAAAATTCATGAGTTGGTCAAAATCAAGTGTGTCGAACAGAAAGGTATGGAAGCTTTTTTCCTTGAACTGGCTTTTTATTTTTTTTGCAGCAGCCATATTTGCTTGCCCTTGTTTTGCGGACGCTAGGATGCCTATATTATTTGATGATAGGAATTTCAGTTTCAATCCTTTTAGTTTTTTTGCTATTTTTTCTATTTCTTCTTTTTTCACTTTTGAGAATTCATTTGTTGTCGGATTGAATTTAAAGACTGGTTTTTCTGTTTTTAAAGCGATTATTATCGGATGGAATTCTCCTGAGCCGATATACAGGAAAGCCTGTACCATTTCCTTGACATGTTCAGCGGCTCCTGCATCGCATCCCAAGATTTGACCGCGGTATTTGCACCTGCTCCCTTTGCCATAAAAGACAAGCTTCTTTTTTGATTCAAGCTGTTTCTTAAGATGTTCCAGCTCATCGATAAACTGCACTGTTGTCAGTAAGCCTATTTTGTCGGGCAGTTCATTTATGTAATTGTCCGGGATATTTATTTTGGCATTTGATTTTGCTTCGATGAAAAGTGTTCTCATTAATAACATAATGTTGCGCATATATAAAAAAGTTAAGTTTTTGCTATTTTTTCATGTATACTGACACGCCAGTATACTCGAAATGCTCTTTGAATACTGCATTGCCGATTCCGCTTTCAGAGGCGCCTATTATTAGAAGGCCATCTTTTTTGATTGTTGTCTGTAGGTTCTCTATCAGTCTGCTTTTGTTTTTCTCATTGAGGTAAATTATCAGGTTTTTGCAGAATACTACGTCGACATAATCTTTGAATCTGCTGGGCAGCGGTTCCATTAAATTCTTAACTCCAAACATTGCTTTCTTTTCTTTTCTTATTTTTTCTGAAATTTGACAAAGTTCAGGACCATTTTTAATTGGATTCATGATGGGGGTTGTATATCGCTCCAGCAAGCGCTCAAATCCATTTGCGTTTTTCACCTTTTCAGTTTCATATATGCCTTTATTTGCATGCCTAATTGCTTCTGCGTCTATATCCAAGCCGAGCACTTTAAAATCGAAATTGAATATTTTACAATCCACAAGATTCTGGAGGAACATTGCAATCGAATATGTCTCTTCTCCAGTCGAACAAGGAGCGCTCAGCACTCTGAGTTTATCATTTATTTCATAATTTATCAGAAAGTTCTCTAAATTCCTAAATTCCCAGCTTTTTAGGCATTAGGATATCTAACTTTTCCAATATCTCTTTTTGTTGCTTATTTGGTTCACAAATAATGATTTCGTCATCATACACTTTACATTTTAGATTTCTTAGTT
>JAUYGA010000045.1 GCA_030690755.1 Nanobdellota archaeon | reverse complement strand
AAGATAATGGTCTTTTCCAGGATGATCTTTAAGATAGTCATATAAGACCATTGCAGATTTTCCTATTGTGCCTTTCTCTCCGATTGCGCGCCAAATCTGCATAAACAGGTCTCGTCTGTTCTCTTTAATATAAGAAAGCAGTTCATCCTCACTTAGAGTCATAGAATAATCAAAGACTTCTTTTGCGCGATACTCCCATGCATCTTTCCAATTGTCAAATTGCGGTTCGTCTGCCATATTTTTAGTTAATTGGCGTGATTATTTAATTATTTCTGAGGATAAAAGTAATATGAACACTACAAAACTTCGACAAGTTTATATATTGAAAAAAGCGTTCATACGACTGAGGTAGTATCATATGAAAATGATGTCAGAATTTAAGGAATTTCTTAAGGAGTACAAAGTTGTCGCTCTGGCAGTTGCATTCATAATAGGTATTGCAGCTACTGCATTGATAAAATCGTTGGTAGACAACATAATTATGCCCGTCGTAACACCATTCATACCTGGCGGCGCATGGAAGACTGCGACAGTCTCTCTAGGACCGATTGTATTTGGTTTAGGCGCATTTATTGGAGAGATAATCAACTTCATCATCATCGCATTTGTCGTATTTTTGATTGCAAAGCAGATAATGAAGGAAGGAAAAGTTTCCAAAAAATAAATTTTGTTTTTTTATTTTTGATTCATAGAATTTTGACCTTATGATGCTATGCGCATATTTTCAAACAAAAAGCTTTTATATTTCTAAATATCTATCTTCCCTAGGAATTACTCAATATTGAAAGGCTTTAGTTTTGGCATAACTTCAGGAATCATTACAACTCTGGGCCTTATCGCAGGGTTAGACAGGAGCACGCATTCTAGGATGGTCATTATCGGCGCAATTATTGCGATAGCGATAGCAGATGCAATGTCTGACTCATGGGGAATACATATTTCAGAAGAATCCCAGAACAAGAATCCCAAAAAGGCATGAACAGCCACAATTGCGACTTTCCTGACAAAGTTTGTTTTTGCGCTGACATTCTTAGCTCAACTTTTGCTCTTAGACCTGCCTACAGCGATAATCGTCAGCATCATTCGGGGTTTGTCATTAATATGCATATTCAGTTATTACATTGCAAAGCAACAGAAAGAAAACAAGATTAAAGTTATAGGTGAACATCTCATTATTGCAATAGTCGTAATAATAATAACCCATTATGTAGGCGACTGGGTCGCGACTCTGGGTTGAATCTCCATTCTAAAACAAACTTAATAAACAAACTCTTTTTTCCATACTAAGATAACTCCGAGGTGGTGCAAATGCCAATAGCAACAATTGAATCATGGCCTATGGATAATAACGAGAAACCAGTTCTGATAAAGAAGATTACAGAGATTTTCACAGAACAGGGCATACCTGCCCAGACTGTAACTGTCCTGATAAAAGAATCTGCTCTTGAGAACTGGGAATCTGCAGGAGAACAGCATTCTGTCAAGTTCAAGGATTTGAAACGACAAGTTTAGAATAAAATAGCTAGTCAGATTTACTTTTTATCAAACACAGCATGTGCTCCCTGAAGAAATTCATGCTTTTCGGATATTTGTTCAGTTTCTCAAGGCTTTTCTTGTACTTTTGTCTCAACTTTTTTGCTTCAAAATTTGAAAGTCCCCTTTCTGTCTCATAAGTTATCTTGTTGTCCAGTATTGTCCTTTCACTTTCAGCGATTTTGGTTATTCCGAACTTTGAAGGGTTGTTGTATACTGGCGTGTTCTTCTGCAGACCAAAGACTGATGTCAAAATCAAATCTATATCTTCAGAACGGTCTTTAATAAAATCTATTGTTTGCATAAATCCCTCTTCAGTCTCAGTCGGAAAACCAAGAAGAATGTAACAGCAATTCACAATACCTGCTTTTTTTGATTCAGACAGGACTTCCTTTATGTCTTTTATGTTTGTGCCTTTGTTCATCAGTTTAAGAATCCTGTCTGAGCCTGACTCCACACCCCATATAATCATTTTCAGTCCTGAGTCTGACAATGTTTTCAGAGTTGCAGCATCAAATTCTTTTGTAGGTTTTAGCTGACATGTCCATGCAATCTTGCACTTGGCAAATATTTTTGAAATCTCAACTAGCCTTTCTTTTTTTATCATATCATCAACAATAAAAACTAAGCCATTCTTCCGGATTTTTACAAGAGCCTCAATCTCTTCCAATGAATACTCTGCATATTCTCTCGAGGAATAATGAGAACAGAATGCGCACTGCTTATAGTAGCAGGATGTTGAAGTCTTTACAGGAATCACAATTTCAGGAGTGAAATACTTTTTTTCATCCCAGATAGAAAAATCAGGAACAGTCGCATTAAGACAAGCGGAGCCATCCTGTTTTTGGCTGACATCTTTGAAGAACTCAAGCATCTCAAATTCGCTTTCCATTGTCTTGTCTGCTGTTTTTTTCAAGAGTTCATTAACAGCAGGTCCTCCGATAATTGTAAAAATGTTTCTTTTCTTGAGTTCGCCCAGCAAAGCATAAGTGTAAAATGCCTGACTTGCATAGATGACGCTGAATGCGACAAAATCTGGCTTGCATGCCAAGATTATTGAGAGCATCTCGTCGAATAAATTAGGTTTGAGCCCTTTAACAACATCTTTGTTGCTCTTTGCATAATCCTCTTTTGTATGGGAGAAAAATTCTTTTGTCTTCAAGTTATATTCTTCAGGATTGTAATTTTTCAGGAAGTTTTTCGCATACCTCTGAAATTCGGGATATTTCTTCTCATGAAACTCAATGTTAAGATCAAGCGCCTTTATTTCGAATGCTTTACTGGAGCAATTTTCCCTTAATCTGGAATAAAGATTAGACAATGCATAAGACGGAGATGCAGGTGTGCAGAACGGCGGATGCACCAAAAGTATTGTTTTTGAGGTTTTCATACTCTTGTTTTCGGGCAATTGTTTAAATAAGTTTTGACATAATATATTCTTCTTAACAATAATATTTAAATAGCGATAGTTATTATTTGAGTGTGATGACAGGAAAAGATGAAAAAAAAATATTGAATATCGATTCTGATGCATTAAATAGGATTCTTTATGAAGCAATCACTGGGTGCTTACCTCAATTAGAGCCTAAACAGGTTCAGGAGATATTGCAAAAATCTATCTCGACTGGCATTAAGGAAGGCATTGAAAATGCAGTAGGAAAAGCTATAGAAAAAAGCAGATTGGCGCAGGCAGCCTTAACGCCGCTTGAAAGAGAAGTGGACAATCTTCTAATATACGATTCTCATCTAAGATTAACCAATGAAAAACCATATGAAAAACAATTCTCTGAGTTTTTATCAGAGTACTCCAGAGAAAAGAGTTATGATTTAGTTAAGCAGACTGATGAACATAGAAATGGTCTTCTAATCAGATTTAATGAACCAATTACGGAAAAAAGCGCAACACAGATATTAAACAGCGAGGGATTATGGTTGCTTTGCAACAATACACGATATCTTATTTTTGACGGCAAGACAACTATGAACTCCTTTATGACTGAGCAATTCAAAAATTCTGACCATTATGCTGGTTCGATAGGCGTCTCAGTTAACAGCAACCTATCTAAGAATGATGGCAGGTTTGTAGTCAGTTATGCTGATGCCATAGACAGCAAGGCAGGAAAAGAAAAACTCTACCTACAATGCGTTCCTTTAGGCAAAACAGAATAATTTAATCCACTTAAAGAAAATCCAGTTCATCTGATGTAATGGTCATCTCTCTTGGTTTTTTGTTGTTTGATTTTTTGCCGAAATCATCATTGCCATCTTCAAATTCTTCTCTTCGAGAAGTTATTGTTCTAACCCCGTTTCTCTGGGAATTGTTTGTGTAATTATTTGCATAAGAGCATGTTTCTTCAGAATCAGCTGTCTTAGAACTGGTTACATCTGCAGTTTTTGCGTTTATCTTTGCCATCTGAGAATTTGCATTTGAAACTGTTGAAGAAGCTGTTGAAGCTTTTATCTGAGGATTAACTTCTATTGCTTTTCTGAGATTCATGTTTCCGCAGTTTATACATTTGAAATAGATGCCGAATTTTCCGTCATTCATCTCAAGCATTTCGCCGCATACGCATTTCAGGTCTGTTAAGTTCTCTGACTTGTGCGCTGCGCAGACAGGAACGCCCTGCGCATTTTTCATTATGCTGATCCTGCCGCAGAAAGGGCAATTGTCAACTTTTGATTCACCGTATCTTTTTGGGATGTACATCAAAGAACATGTCAGAGCTCAGTTTAAATTGGTTTCGCTTTGTTAAAAAAAATTAACGATTAAACATAACATCGGAATTATGCGAAGTTGCAAGACTTCTAGAAAATTAAGGCATAACACCATTTTTCAGAGCTGAACCGAGCAATTTGGGAGAGAAACAAATTTTTTTGAAAAAATAGCGAAGCGGTCGTTTCGAACCTCAGAACTCCTGTTAGTTCCTCCAACCCTACAATGTGAGGTCGAATTGTGTCCGTAATAGTTGAGAATGAGTCGGCCCATCTGATGAGCGAATGCGACACATTAATATATAGAATAAAAGGGCTTTGGCTAATTTAGAACCAAAATCATTAAATAGTAAGAGTATGCCCTCTATCATTTATGACTGGTGATTTAATACCTTTAGAAGATAAACTATCAACAGAAGAATTAGATACATTAAAAGCGGATCCCGAGAAATTATTATGTGTGATGATAACTAAATATTATGAAACTTGCAGATATGTTTTTAAAATGTTTGGAGTTACAAAAGGAACACCCTGGCATGGATTAAACATACATTCTCCAGATGCTTTTGATAATGATTCAAGAGTTATTGCTTTTGATTATAAAGAATATCTTAAAAGGGGATATGAATTGGCGCCAGAATTTACTGAATCAGATCCAAGAAGAAGATTGAAGGCAATTAGAAAATATGATATTGATCCAGAACTTCTTCCACCAGAACAAAGAGAAAAATACGAAGCGTTTTTTAATAGGCTTGCAACTGCTAGAGGTATGATGCCCATTCTTGTAGAAGTGTATAAATCAGATTGTGAATATTTACAAAAAAAACCAGATCAAGCTCTTTTGACTTTAGCAAAACAAGCTAAGTTACTTGAAGATTAATATAAAAGCCAAAGCTACTTTTTTTAGGACTCATCCTCAATTGAAACTAACAACTATTAAGCGTGGTTTTATTATGCTTAATGCTGTAATATATCTAAAATACGAATATATAGCTGGTGTTTTTCCATATTTTATGAACGAACAACATCACACCTAACCCGCGCTGTTTTACCTGCAATTTTATAAGAATTCTAACGCTCAATTCTAAAAACATCACAAATATTTCTTCAATTCATCCATCAGACCGTTCTTTATCGGAAGAATCTGTCTTGTTGAGAGGTTGAGTTTTCTTGCCATTTGCTCAAGAGTCAATTTCGGGTTTCCGTTAATCCCCAGATAGTGCTCTGCAAAATCCCTGTTCTGGTCTGTGAGAGTTTCAAGTATCTCTGGGCGTCCGACAACCAATTTGTAATATTTAGTCAGAGGACCTCTCATATTTGCTCTAGAATTCGCCTTTTTCATATCATATTCCTTTTCAGTCTTGCCCTCAATTCCCAATTCTTTTCTTATTTTTGCCATCCCTGTCGACTTAAGATTTTTAACAATGGCTTCCTCGAGCTTATACTGCTGGCTTAAACTTTTATAAGATCCCACTTTCTTACCAAGCAGACCATAATAGCCAACAATCACTTTTCGTTCATTTGGATCAAGAATCTTCAGAAGTTCCTTCATTTCAGGATTATCTATCCCCATAAGCTCTGTAGGAAATTTATAGTCTTTTCTGACATACTCTGTTGGTTTTGCAGTCTGATACTTATTCCGCTTATCTGAAAAGTAATTATCTGTTTTAATTCTTAACTTTCCTACCGCTTTAGCTTCTATCTGCCTCACCCTTTCTCTGGAAATATTAAAAAATTTCCCTACTACTTCGAGAGTCATTGGTTCTCTATCATAAAGACCAAAACGCATTGCTAGCACCTTTCTCTCCCTTTCATTTTCCATTGATTCCACAATTTTTATGACTTCATCAATTTGATCACGGGCGCATATATCTTCAAGAGGATTCTTGATTGTCCTGTGCTCATTCAAATAATCAATTTTCACAAAATCCTTCAAAGAAGATGTATCATCTCCCTCTGAAACAGGAATATCAAGAGAAACAACAGTTTTAATATTCTGCACCTCAACAATTTTATATTTTGGCAATCTTGTTCTATGATGTAACTCATCTAATGTTGGTTCTCTCATAAGCTCTTTTTCAAGCTCAACAGTCGCTCTGCCTATTCTTGCTTCAGCCTCTTTTATGTGCATTGGTTTTTTTATTGATTCGTCTTCCTGAGTGAATCTTTGTATTGCTTGTCTTACCCACCAAGTCGCATATGTTGAAAATCTTGTTCCCTTAGTGTAATCAAATTTTTCAGCCGCAGTTATCAGACCTATATTACCTTCCTGTATCAAATCAAGTAATTTGTTAGAATCTCCTGACTGATCATGCGAATCGTATTTTTTTGCAATGTTTATGACCAACCTTAAATTGTATTCAACAAGTGTTTTTAATGCCTCTTCTTTTCCCGGCCCATTAGCCATAATCTTTTTTGAAAGATCTATCTCATCATCTTCACTTAAAAGATCATGCTGGGCATCTGAAAGATAAACCTTGTAAGAATCCATATCATCTATGCAATCGTAACGTTTAGGTCCTGTTGTTTTTCTTGTTTTGTTCAGTTGTGATTTAGTTTTAGGCGATGGTTTATCAACGACGACTTTGTATTCTAAATCAATATTGCTGTTTTCTATTGCTTCAACAACCTGTTTTGCCTTTTTGCCGCAAATTTTTGCCTTTCTTAAGGTCGATCTTAAATCCTCAAACTTGAGTTTACCGCCTGCATTTTCAACTAATTAAACTAAAACATCGCTTAATCTTTCTCTCACCTGTAATTCACCTAAAATTCCTGAGAAGTATTCTTTTAGAGTTTCCTGGTCAATGTTGTCAGTGTTAGTTGCTACAACTGCTGTGCCTCCTGCATCATAGAACAGATTAGGCATTGCGCCAGATTGAACAGCAGCTTCTAAAGAAAGCAATGATTTTTGTTCAGCAGTCTCACTTGTTTTAGTTATCTCAGTTGTTTTAATTATCTCAGTTTTATCCTCTGTTGCTGGTTCAGCTGTTACAGATGCTTCATATGCTGCAGATTTCTCTAGTTTTTTTGTTTTATTAGGCATTTTTTGTTTTACTGATTCTTATTTTTTATATGCAGTTCTTATTCTTCCCCTTAATAAATAGAGCAAGTCAGAATACAAATCGAGAAGTCCTAGAAAAAGGAGATATAGTTATAAACTTATTTGTTAATATGCAATCAATTATCTCGCTGACTTGGAGCCAGATTATATTCTAAGCTTTGCGGAGCAGCAGAATACTGGCCGCCTTTTGAATTTTTATCGCCTTGATTTTCCGGGAGTATTGATTTGAAATCAAAAGGGTCAAAAGTAGAAACATGTATGAACTCAGCATTTGCTAACTTCGCAGCCAATCCATCTGTACCAGAATCACCTATTACAACAACTTTTTTTGGGTCAATTTTCAAGTTGTATTTATTTTTAAACTGATTCAATAAATAGTTCAAATCTTTGATTGTTAATCCTGCTGCAAAGCGGTCTTCTGGCTTTTCCGGCAAATCGATGAATCGTCCGCTGTTTCTGGTGTAGACTGATGAGACATAATGCCTAAGCAGTCTTGTTTCAGGCAGTCCCTTCAGATGTTCTCCTGAACTATCCGATGCGACAACAACCCTTATATTGTTCTTCTTGCAGTATCTTAAGAAATCTTTAAAACCTGTTCTTTCTGCAGCCGTAGGCACATAGGTTCCCATTGCATCCAGGATAACAAGTTCAGTATCTGATTTAATCCTATCTATAAGCGATATGCCTTCCTGCTTCATCCTTTCATGAAACTCTTCACAACCAGTGCCCATAAAACGCTGAATTGTGGCCCCTCATTAATATACTTTTCGCAGTTATTTTACGAAATCCACATATAAAGAACCATCAAAAAAGCTTCAATATCTTCTCAAAGTGTTCCTTGTCCATGTTATGCTTGTACTCTTTGGCCGCTTCCAAAACCTGTTCTCGGTCAACCTCAATGCCTTTTGACTTAAGGACAGAAAGCACAAAATCTCCAACTAAATAAACGCAAAACTGCGTAACGTTTTTCGGCTTTTCTGTATTACTCATCCGCTCAAAATCAAGCATCACTGCTTTTGGTTTACCATCTTCATGCGAGACAATTATGTGTTTTAATGGGTGATGCATCTCTTCCTTGTCAACAAACATCATGTCCATCTCATTGCACTGCTTAAGAAGGTCATGAATCAGCTGAGTGACATCTTTCTTTGTTGCAGTGGCAATATAATCAGGAAAGAATTTTCCCTCAACAAACTCATAAGCCAAAAAAGTGTTGTTTGACATTATCAAGTTCGGACCAATACCTTTCTTATTGAGTTTTTTCAGCCATGCAGCTTCATTCTCTATCCTGCCAATCGCTTCTGATTCCTTCTTCTTGGTTTTGATTGCGACTTTTTTTTCAACACTCGGTGAGCTGCCTTGTTTGGCTTTTGCTTTATACAATGCAGTATGAATTATCCCTCGTTTTCCATGAGCAAAATATTTTATATTGGTGAATCCTGCATCAATTATCTGTTTTAGCTCGTCTGTTTTCTTGATCTTGTAAACATAGAGTTCCTCAAAAAACATCTTTTCAATCGCTATCTGCTCAAACTCAAATAATTGCTGCGTTATTATGTTGTCAACAACATCTCTCTTAGTATGCGATGAGAAAACAAGCAAGCATATGCCTTCATCCTTTAGAAACTCTGCAAGCCTTTCTAGAAATTTCTGTATTATCTCATAACCTTTTTTCCCGCCCTCTATAGAAATATCTCTGTTATTGTTCTCCTGAGGAAGATATGGCGGGTTGAAGAGGATAGTATCAAACTGCATCTTTTTTATTCCTTTTTTTCCCTTATCTGCAATATTCTTCGCAGTGGAACGGATGTTCATAGAACTCTTTGTCACAGGACCTTTTGCTTTGAATTTCTTATTCAAACCGGAATTCTCTGCATTCAAACAAGCAGATCGGTCTTTAAGGTCTATGAGATTCCCTGACGCATCAATATTGTAATAATCAAACAAGCTGAACAAATCAGAGATAAAGAATTTGATTTTGCCTTCGCTTATGTTTTTTCGTTTTGCATTCCTGCTTGCGAGTTCGAGAGCTTCCTCATTGATATCAACAGCAATGACAGAATCGACTTTTTCGCTCTCTCCCGCAGCTATTGCTTGAACACCGCTGCCTGTTCCTACATCTAAAACAAGGCCTTTAGCAAGCTTTCTTACTTCTTTTTCAAGCAAATCGGAATCTTCGCACGGTTCATATACAGACATGATCTCACAAAGTCTCGCAAAGACACATGTTTTATTTAAAGATATGCGAAAAGACAAGTATTAAATTATCTCATAAAAACCAAAGCTGCGGCGTGTGCCGCCAAATACGCAAACACAATTCGCCTTGACTTTCCAGAACCCGACGGAGGTTCCATGAGAGGAGGGTTCAATTATAACAGAACAGCAAGTGTTTGCCGGCGGCATGGCGAGGAACGAGCCAGACACCGCTTTGGTTTAAGGATTCGGCAATAAATATCTTAATCTAAAAATAGCGCATTTCAGCAATTCCAGTAAACAATTTAAGATACTGTTAATTCTTAGATACCTATATAAATAAGTTCTTATATTACACCTCGTAAGAGGTGTTTATTATGGCTCAAAAATGTCCGAAGTGTAAAGAATCTAAGCATGTCTGGTGCAAAGGCTGGCGTTATAATGCTTCTG
>JAUYGA010000134.1 GCA_030690755.1 Nanobdellota archaeon | reverse complement strand
CCCCACAGATTATTTAGAAATATCACACTTTTTTAGTATAGAAGGTAAGATGCTTTAAAAAAGAATGTGGTAACTGAGGTTACCGCTTGCTTTTTATCATATAAGGACTTCTTTTAGTGACCTCAATAGAGCCGTTTTCAGACAGAATTATGAGAGAAGGGTAAGAAAGTGCTAGCTGACTACACTTTGGGGCTGTGTTATTTAACATAAATAAGAAGTTTATTTTTAAAAGTTTGTTTTTGAAAAACCAATAACTTAAGTCATTGCTTCAATCACTTATTCAAGCCATAAACAAGTCTTTTCTTTTTCATGCCGCTAAATTTTACCTCCATCATGCATGCAGTCTGATCCACAGACAATATCTCCCCTATAATACCATATGCAGGATGAAAAATCTTCTTGCCTGCATCAGCTGAATCATACTCATTTGTAACAGAAAACCTGGCTTTTTTTACCTGCCTGCCATAAGTTTTATCGTATGCCTGGGTCAACTGGTCTATTGAAAAATAAAGATTAGTCTGAGGAGGAAAAATGGTTGCCTCCACAATTTTTTTGCTGTGATGCCTGAACAATGTGCTTTCGGTTATTCCCAAAATATCAGCAACATCCGAGACTGTAAACAGGCTTTTTAGCATCTGCTCTTTCTTGTCTTTCATATTGTTTATTAGTTTGTACAACGCTGCAATAGGTTTGTGGTCTTTTGATTTCCACAAAATCGAATAATAATCCTCTTTTGAAAAGCCATAGACTGATGAAAGACCAAAGCGATTCTCTAAAAGATCCAGCGATTCTTTAATAGAGAGCGCAATGCGTCCCTTGCTATCTTCACGAATATTATAGCTTTCCTTATTATCCCGGATATATTTGGCGAGGCCATCTCTTCGCTCAAAACCAAGCATCGAAGACAAGTCTGCGACGCTGGCGCCAGAATTAAGCAGCTTAGCTTCTTCAGCCAGGACATATTCTTCAGAAAGATACATACGACCTTTCCCAAAAAATCTCAATACATTATCTTCTCCGATGGTGGCTCTTCTTACTTTTGCCTCCAAAGCGCCATCTTTCTTGCCAAGTCTCATCGCTGCT
Source organism: Nanobdellota archaeon (assembly GCA_030690755.1). Taxonomy (GTDB): domain Archaea; phylum Nanobdellota; class Nanobdellia; order Woesearchaeales; family JAUYGA01; genus JAUYGA01. The sequence continues at coordinate 2,437 of JAUYGA010000134.1, read as the reverse complement.
TCGTTTCTTGGAACCCATGTTCCTTTAGCTGCTTTTTTTTGTTGCTGCAAAAGATCATAAACAGATTCAGATGAAATCCTCCATACTGCAGGACCTTTCTCATCAGGTACTACCTTCTTAACAATGATCCATGCTCTTCTGGCCCATGACTGCAGCAATTTATTGTCAATATAAAAAGAACTTCCAGGCGCATTCACTATCTCTTCTGCTTCTGAAATGCTCAGCCATTTATTACCGCCTGCCTTCAATAATTTTTCAAGATCCTGTATGGCTTTGTCATCCATTTTATAAGAGTATGTTCTGCATTTTATTCTATATTTTATTCTGTATTTAATTCCGTATTTTATTCTATAAATACATAAAACAGATAAGAACACTTCTTTTTTCTCTACCTAAATTTCAGCAAGAAAATATGAAACATCAAATGATTGAACAAAAAACAATTGAACTAAAATACTTAAAATGAAACAACTAAATACCTAAAATGAAACAATTAAAATAAAAAAGATTAATGCCTAATCCTAATCAATAATCTTTATTGCAGTTTTATGACATTGAACTTCACAGGCCTTGCAATTAATGCACTCATCTGGTTTAGCGACGACTACCTTTTTCTTCTTTGTTTTCTTATCGTCTTCTTCCTTGAAAACTTCCATAGGACAGACTTCAATGCAAGTCTTGCAGACATTGCATTTCTTGTAATCAATAATAGGTTTAGCCATCTCATCACCCTCTTTACCTATCCTGATTAGCATCAGAAGATTCTTCAGGCTGTTCACTTTCTGGATTGTCAGTTGATTCCTCGCCTGAACTTTCAGTTTCCTCATCAGATTCAGATTCATCTTCCTCTTCATCAGAAGCGACAGAATCATTTTCAAGAGCAGCGCTCATCTTTTTAGAATTCAAGGCAGCAATGTCCTTTTTAACTCTAGGAGCAGCATACTCTGATTCAGCAACCTGTTCATGTTTGTCATTGGATCTTTTAATCTCCAAACCAACATACTTAACATCGCAGAACTGCAAAGGAAATGCCTTAGAAAGCGATTCCTTAACATAAGTCTGGAACTTCATAGAGATGACATCCCTGATAAGATTCTCAAAACTGATCTTTCTGACAACATCAGTCAAAAGATATCTTGCTTCATTCCTGAGCATGGCTCTTATGCTAGCAGATGTTGGAGCTCTTGAAACCAAAAAGAACTTTATTCTGACCAGTTTAGCATCAGCAGTGATGAATGAAAATGAATCAGAAATACGGTCTCCGCGTCTTCTCAGCATCCTCTTAACAGCTGAAGGGGCCATCATGTAAGACTTAATCTTGGTGACAGCAACATTATTTTGAACGCCGATAACTTCCAGACCAACTTCAGAATTCTGTTTCTTAGGATCCTTGGTTACAGTCATCAAATTAACAGTGATATTCTTGCCGACAGTTTCCTGCGGTTCATAAACAAATGTCTCACCGACATGCGCATTACCAAGCATTTCAGGAGCGAGTATTTCAACCCAAATTTTTCTTCTTATTTTTGCAGACGATTGTTTTTGTTTAGCCAATTAAATCTACCTCTCGGATTAGTTTATCAATCTGATTAGATACCCTCTGATTTAATGAAAAATAAGGGAGCGGTTTATAAAGCTATCGATTTATTTTTAAGAGAGCAAATGCAGAAGATAATAAAAAAATACTGCCTGTTTTATCTTGAAATTAGGTCTGAATATTTTTTGTTATGAGATAAGCACTTTCCTACGAAAGCTTTTTAAATAACTACTCGCTAATAGAATCATAAATAGTGTTTGGGGGAACTAACATGAAAATACCTACATACGATAAGTTCATATTGCCTGTTGCATTTTCGGCAGTTGCATTAGCCTCAGTTGGTGCGGCACTATACCTTAAAGATAAAGGCGTTATATCATATCCTAGACCTAAATATTGTGAAACAAAAAACTCTAAATCCGAATATGAAATGCAGACTAAGGTCGCTGAATTGGAACAACAAGTTCATGGTTTGGAATCCATGCTGTTTGCATCTGCAATTGAAGAAGATATATCAAAGGCAGGAACAAATCTTATGGTTCTTGACAGAAAGACTGGAAAAACACGCAAGTTAAAAAATCAAGTGGGTGCTGTTAATTACGTTCTAAAAGAACTAGGCTGTAAAGAATTATCTCAAGATTACTTCAGGGTAATTGCGCTAGTTTCTGTTGGCAGGAATATCGAAAAATGCAGAACTCTCGGCGCACCACCTAGCTTAGGCGATTATGGGATTATAAATGTAGATGTTCCATCAGATGTTGTGTATAGTACCGAATTAAGTTTACACTTTTTTCAGGCCATGCAAATACATTCTAGTATACCATAATATGATAATAAGCATGCTTGCAAGCGATTTTGCTGAAATGTAAACTTAAATCGTGGCATTAATGTTTTTTTCAG
>JAUYGA010000131.1 GCA_030690755.1 Nanobdellota archaeon | reverse complement strand
ATTGTGGCAGCCAGAATTAAAAAACTTCAGATCAAAATATACCGGCAAGATCGCGGTTTGTGTTGGTGATTATCACAGAGCATTTGTAGAATCTCTTTTTCGTGGAGAGGATCTAATCGCTCCAAATTGGAAAACACATCTCAACAAACCGAGAGAATGGGAGCCTATCAAGCAAGATACTGAATATTTGAAGAATGTTTATGCTACATTAGATAAAGCCTTGAAGTCTTGAAAAACCATTCAAATAAGTTTTCTCGCCATAATTAAAAGAACCTGTTATAAAATTCTTCAAAAATTTTATAAAGAAGCATCGCTTTTAGATGTATAACATGGATAATATGGAAAGCACAACCCTAAATGGACTTTTGAATTCCCTTTATTATGCATAGCCTTTGTGATTTTTACATCAACCTGCTTCTTTTGTTTCTTTCCTGTTCCAGAAACACAGCAAGGTCACTAATAAAAATTGAAAATATGTCGATTAAATAAGAAAAATGTCAATAACTGCAAAACAAAAATTCAAACTGAGAAAACTTGTGGAAGACCTGGAAAAATTCCGCGGAAGACATACTGAGCTAGTTTCAGTCTTCATCCCTGCAGGATATGACATGAACAAGATAATAAACCATTTATCGCAGGAGCAGGGGACAGCTGAAAACATAAAATCAACTGGAACCAGAAAAAACGTCATTGCCGCGCTTGAACGCATGATACAACATCTCAAACTATTCAAACAAACACCAGAGCATGGCCTTGCTGCTTTTTCAGGAAATGTCGCTGAACGCGAAGGGCAAAGCGATGTACAAGTCTGGAGCATAGAGCCGCCGGTTCCGCTAAATATCCGAATATACAGATGCGACAAAGAATTTGTCTTAGATCCATTAAGGGAGATGATGGAAATAAAAGAAGTCTATGGTCTTGTAGTCATGGACAGAAGGGAAGCAAACGTAGCTTATCTGAAAGGAAAAACAATAATCCCTCTTGTCAAAACACATTCAATGGTCCCTGGAAAGTTCAAAGCCGGCGGACAAAGTGCCAAACGTTTCGCGCAGAACAGAGAATTGTCAGCAAAAGATTTCTATCATAAAGTTGCAGATCATATGAAAGACCAGTTTTTTGAAAACAAAGACCTTAAAGGAATAATCGTTGGAGGTCCTGGCCCGACGAAATATGAGTTTGTTGACGGAAATTTCATAACAACAGAACTTAAAAAGAAAATAATCGGAATCAAAGACATAACTTATACTGACGAATTCGGTCTTAATGAACTGCTTGAGAAAAGCTCAGATCTATTGGCTGCTGAAGAAGTCATAAAGGAAAAAGAGCTGATGGGAAAGTTCTTTGAAAAACTGGCAAAAGAGCCTGGAAAAGCTGCTTATGGAGAAAAAGAAGTCATGAATGCTCTAAAAATCGGAGCAGTTGACACACTTCTGATATCAGAAAAGATTCCTAATGACAAACTGTCAGAATTTGAAAAAGAAGCAGAAGCGCTTGGAACAACACTTGAAATAATATCTACAGAAACAAGAGAAGGCGCGCAGCTGATGGCCCTAGGGGGTTTTGCAGCGATACTTAGATATTCATTTGATTATTGAATAAAGAAAACAAAAAAGCATAAGCAAAAAGAGACATAATGATGCAAGATTTTTTAATCCCCTTCATTGCGATAAGCATTGCAGAACTTGGCGATAAGACACAAATAGCATCAGGACTTTTTGCAACACAATATAATCCCTGGCTTGTTCTTTTAGGAGTCTTATCTGCGATGACGCTTCTTTCAATAAGGGCACTATTAGTCGGAAAATTCATATTCACTAAAATCAACAAGAACCGTCACAATAATTGCGGACCTGCTTTTCATAATGATAGGCATATTTAACTTTTTCTGAAGGCGCAATTGCAACGTATTTGCACTACATTTAAAAATCCACAAAGACTATTTCAATAAGATTTCAATAGAACCGAAAAAGACTGCTAAAAAAACAAACCAAACCAAAAAATGAACACAAAAAACCAAAAAAACAATAAGTTCAAAAATTCACCCTACCTAAAGAAGGTCTTAGTTGTTTACAAGAAAAGCGTGTTTGAGCTTTATGAAAAATCCTCAGATAAACCAGTTGTAAAATTCATAAAAAACAATGATGAAGATGCAATACGTATCAGAAAAAGTGATGCGATACAAAAAAAGACTCTTAAAAAGGTCATTTCAAGTTTGGAGAAATACAGCATAAATCATGACATTGTGTATAGAGGGGACTTAGAGCAAACAAGAAACATCGATTCTTATTCCATAATCATATCTGTCGGCGGAGACGGAACACTTATCGAGGTTTCACATTACGTCAATTCCAGCAATAACATCCCAATTCTTGGCATAAATTCGGATCCAAGCCCGCACGGCAGCACGGGTTTTTATTGCTGCTGCGATGCAGACAAATTTGAAGGATTCCTAGAAAAGATAGACGAACAGAAGATTTCCGAGATTGGCAGAATGTCTCTTCAGATAAACAAAACCCTTCTTCCAGAACAAGTTCTCAATGACATCTTACTAGCACATACAAATCCTGCAGCAATATCAAGATACCGAATTGGTGAAAAAAATTACAAAGGAAGCGGCATGCTCATCTGCACGCCTGCAGGATCAACAGGTTTTATGCGGGAAGAACAAGGAGAGATAATGGACCTGAACTCAAAAATGTTCCAATACATCTTACGTTCGAAAAGAAATGCCAAGCCAGAATTTGCAGAGAAAATCAAAATAACATCATTGACAAGACAGGGAAAAATATTTGTGGACGGCCAACACCTAATATATGATTTTAGTATAGGAAACAATCTTGAAATCTCAAAAGGAAACAGCATAAAAATATTTGGAGATATAGAGAAGAAACGTGCAAAGTATTATATATCCTGAGTTCCTATACCAGCTAAAAAGGAGGTGCATTTATGTGCATAAAACCGAATGTTGGAACAACTGATAGAATTCTGAGAATTGTTGCAGGCCTGGCAATTGCAGGAGCAGCATATTATTACAAAATCTGGTGGCTTTACCTGATAGCATTAGGGCTGCTTGCGACAGGAACAATCGCTTACTGCCTGTTATATGCGCTTCTCGGCATAAACACTTGCGGCTGCAAAAAAGAGGAAAGCAAACCAAAAAGGAAAGCTAAACCAAAGAAGAGAAAAAAGAGATAAAATCATTTAATTTTTTTCTTTTTTTATCTTTTATTTTTCATATGCACTAATCTAGTTCTAATCTTTTTTTTATTGCTTTTATTATCAAAGTTATCAACATCTAAAGTCAGGCAGACCATCTGCTCTTTAGGAAAGACCTTAACGAATCTTGAAGCAAAAGCAATCCAGAACGGGCTCAACAGCAAAGATAACGCAATGACTGCAATAATCAGCTGATAACCGAATTCTGGAATGACGCCGGAACTAAAACCAATCATTGCCAGCAAAAAACTGAATTCGCCTATCTGAGAAAGTGTCGCGCCTGCATAAAAGCTGCAGCCCCATGTCTGGCCAAACCAGTTAAATATAAGCATGTTGACAATAGTGTTCACAATAAAGATCAGAAGCACAAGACCTATAACCAGAAGATAACTGTCAAAGACAAATCTAAGATTGATAAGCATCCCGACAGAAACAAAAAAGAAAGCCACAAACAGAATCTTAAAAGAGTTCAGACGCTGATGGACCCATGCTGTTTCCTTGCTGTTTGCAACAAGAAGACCTGCTAAAAAAGATCCAAGGCCTGCAGACAACTCAAAAAAATCAGTGGCCAAAGCAAACCCAAAACACAAAAGCAAAGCAGTAACCAGCTGAAGATCATGGTCTCCCTTTATCTGCCTGAAAGGCAGGCTTACCTGTTTTTTTCTCAGAATCCAGAAAAGGAAAAGCGTAATCAATATTATACCTATGGTTTCAAGCATCAAACTGCCTGCCGTCACAGAACCGCCTATCACATTTATCACAACAATCATAGGAATGACAGCAAGATCCTGGACAAGAAGTATTGCAATCACATCACCGCCCATCTTTGTTCCCATAAGATTGCGGTTCTCAAAAATCTTGATTATGACTGCTGTGCTGCTCAGACTAACCATAAATCCCAAAAGAACAATCATCCCGATAGACCAGCCCAGAAACTTCCCTAAAACAAAAACCACAAAAACACTCAACAAAATCTGAAGCAATGTGCCAATAATCGCAAGCTTCCAGCGCTTCAGAATACGCTCAACATTCATCTCCATACCTATAAAAAACATCAAAAAGAGAATACCCACATTTCCTAGATTCGTCAAAATCTCAGTATTGGTGATAATCCCGAAGACTGATGGGCCGGCCAAGACTCCAGCCAAGATATAAGCAATAACAGAAGGCTGCTTGAGAAACCTGAGCAAAATAGCCATGACCAAGGCTATAAAGAAAACAATCTCAAAATTCACCAGATTCGGGTCAAGGCTAACCATAAGACAGATTAAGTCCTGTTCCTATTAATATTTTTCTATAACAGCAGACATAACTTTTTATTTATTTATCTTATAAACCAGAAATTCTAAAGTAGAACTATTAGAACAACCACCTGGTGTGATTTGCCTGTTAGCAACCACCAAATTACCATCCACTTCAGAAGCATACTTTGGACATTTCAGATGCTCATCGCCGAAAATTTCACTCACTTTATTAGCATCATTTTTGAATATATCTCCTCTTTCCAATACTGCAAGACCATTTTTAACAGGGACATAAATAAAATTATTTCCTTTATGGCGCTCATCAGGTCCCCTCCAATCAACAAAAGAGTATGAAACTTTACCTGTTATGTCATTTAACCCTTTTATCTCTTCAGGCTCTAATTCTTTATTTATGCCCATATTAAGATTACGAAAGTCATAAAAAACAGAGCATGCTTGGAGTTTTCCTTCAGCGCCGAACTTTCCCAAAAAGAAAGAAACATCATTCGGAGTTATGCTGGAAAAACCGAGAATAACATATGAGCTATCAAATTTACTCATGGGCCTGAAAGAACCTCCCATCTGAGCAATACTGCCTTCACCTATGGAGAAAACACCCAACGTAAGATAATAATGTAAATCATTCCATTTTTTCGAAGCGCTGCCTAAACCCCAAAGCAAAGGAGCTTTTGTCCAAAAAGGTCCATCTTCATGAGACATAACACTGCCTGTGATGCAAAGATCCTCCATGCTGCCGCGGGAAACTAAAGGAGTTTCACCAGTTTCAGGATGATGAAGAATGGCAGAGTCTATATTTCCTGGAAAAATATCGCATAGTTTTCCCTTCGCATCTAAAACCAAAATATTATCCAGATGAGAAGCAAGGCCGGGATTATTTACTGTGACAAAAATATTATCGCCGAATCTGTACATGCATTCTATTTTGCCTGCGCCTCTGTTCTGAGGTCTAAAGTCTGCAAATGGGGACTCTCTTCCTGGATAAGAATTGTCGTGAAGTATACTTGTGTCAGAAAATATGCCTGAAGCAATTGAAAACTCAGGTTTTTCTTTTTTTAAATCAATAACATTAATTTGGCGAGGATGCTGCAAAGGAACGTATAAAGACTTCCTAATTTGGACAAGATGAGCATCAGTATACCTTTCTGGAGATATGCCCACTTCATTGCTGTCAATCTTTTTTATAAACTTAATGTCCATTTTTTATTTAAAATAAACAGATTATTTAAATAATTGTATAGTCCAGAATACAATTACCACTAAACAACAGCTGCCGATAGAACCAACACACATTGCCCATCAAGAACGAAATAAGGAAGAAATAAATACAAATCATCTAAATAAAAACAAACGAGAAAAGAACCATAAAAAACTATGATAAAACAATAAAAATGGACATCATAAATGAATCATTCAAGCGAATGTATCCTGAAGAAGAACTTAGCTATAAAACTGAACTTAATTACGGCAAACTTCGAAATTTCAATGCAAAC
>JAUYGA010000128.1 GCA_030690755.1 Nanobdellota archaeon | reverse complement strand
TCTTCCATCATCAATTACAGTCACAGAATTATCCTTATGGATCATCACAATGATGTTTTTGCAAAATCCAGCCAGCGCTTCATCAATGCTGTTATCAACAACTTCATAGACAAGATGATGCAGCCCTCTTATTCCTGTTGAGCCGATGTACATTCCTGGCCTTTTTCTTACTGCTTCAAGACCGCCAAGCACTTGGATTTTCTGCGCGCTGTAATCGTCTTCTGCTTTTTTTTCAGCTTCTTCAGCAATCTTTTCTTTTTGCTGCGTCTCTCTCTCCCGCGTCTCTTCAGGAGTTTCCACAGGCAAATCCTTTGAAGAAGTGTTTATTTCATTTTCCGGATTGTTTGGATTTTTTTCTTCAGCCATTTTGTAATTTATTAGTTTGTTATTTCCCAATTATACTTTGATTTAAAGATTAAAATTGCAGAATTTTTTGTGAATTCTTCGCATCCCGTATTTGTTTTTTCCCCTTACTAGTTGACCTTTTATATCTGTTTTACTATCCAAAAATAAATGCAATTTCTATATATATCTTTCGATTATTATTTGGCGTTATACGGCCTGAGGGCCTCATTTTTAAGCTTTTCAGCCAGTCTTATTTTTTTGGAATTTGGCAGAGTTTCTGGGTTTTTTAAGCAAGTTTAGTAGCTCTACAATCCTGTAAAACATGCGCTGCAACCACAAAATATGTACTATAACCGCTATATTCTTTTATACTCTCAATGATTTTCTGCGCATTGTAAAAAAAACTAAGAAAAAACTAAGAAAAAACTGAAGATATCTTATAAGACAAAAAATGGTTTAGTATTTTTATTTTAGCATATTTATTTAGGAGGGCGGTGGATAGTGTCTCTTTACAACTATGTTCCTTTATCTTTTGAAAAAGTCAGGCAGCTTCCGAATTCTTATGAGCAATTAAAGGAATTATGCAGCAGAGGCTTATATTGGATTAGCCAGTCTGGCAATGGAAATGACAAAAACAAGATAGAAGTGACCCGTCACAAGGATGAAATCTTCAAAGAGATGGGATATGATGTTTTTGAGAAGCTTTTTGGCCAGACCTTTGATGCATCACTTTACCCCTACTTCAATTTCTCAAAAGAAATGGATGATACATTCAGGCTTCTCAGGAATTGCGGCAGGAATGTATTTATTCATTCGCTTCGCGCAACAAAGCACGCAAAGGATGCAGGTTCAGATATTTACACGCAAAAACTGACTCTTCTGCATGACGTTGTGGAAAACGCTTGGAAATTTTACATAGTCATCTCAAATCTCCAAAGATTAGGCGGAAAAAACTTCCAGTATATCTCTAAGATCAATTTCAATTTCATGAATTTTGATATAGCTCATGTGAATGCCGACGCGCTGAAACAGGAATTTCTTGCATTGCCTGAGATCATTGAAGAAAAATTCGGCTATGATGTGCGTTTCGGCGTTATGAAACTGACAAATATGAAATCTATAGAAAACAATCTATCTGTTCTTGATAAAAGCACTGTGAAATATGTTGATGAGACCTATCTGTCTGATCTGACAAGCGATGCATTGTCCAGTAAAGATGAGAAATTTCTGCCGATTCTGGAAGCAAGGCATTGCGACAGGATAGATAACATGATAACCATGATGTATCTTCTTCCTAAACACCAGCTCAGATTTTTTAATAAGACAATAACTCACTTAAACGGAAGCATAGATGTGATGAAAGAATTTGAAATCAAAAAAGACTCTTCTTTTGATAAACTAATGAACATCCTGATGGTTGTTTCAGAGGAAGAAGCGACAAGAAACATCCTGTATCACTCTGCAGCGCCCATAGAGGGTTATAATCTCGAATACAGGGTAAATAAGTATGCTAAAGATTTCTCTCAGAGGTTAGGTCAACTTAAGGAAATAAAGGAAAAATATGAAGAACTGAAGAGAATAAAAGACATAAATGAAAACCTAAAGAAATAGAAAAATCAAATAGTTCACCCTGGTAAGAATCAGTTTATATTTTTCTAGTATGTTTCCCAGCCTAGCCACATCACAGGCTCATTGAACTTTCTTTCCACATAGTGGCCGCAGGTTAAGCAGAACTCTTCCTTAAGGCATATTCTGCTGTTGCAGTTAGGGCATATTTTTCTCATTTCAACCACCATCCCGTTTTTTATTTTTTTCAAATAATTTTTAATGAAATTTCTGAATGATTTTGAAGATTTTTAAAAGGCACAGCCTGTTTAAGGCGGATTTTCTAATTTCTTATTGGTCTTGCGTATCTGTCATATCGTATCTGGTGTTGCATATCGGGCACTCAAATAATACGTCGCTTAATGATCTGAGTTCGGCAATACAATGTCCACAATATCTTAGTGGTCTAAGCAAGACTTCGCTTTGATCCATCTGCATATCAAACATTTTGGGCCTCCTCATGTTTTATTATATTTTTCATATTTTGATTGAACTTATCAAAAGGATTTATTGAATAACGCTCAGATAGCGTTCAATCTAGGACTTGGATATCTATAGATTTATGTAACCCCGTTTTTTGTTTTGTGAATTACAAATTATTCGGTTTTTAAATTTATCCCGCAGTTATTGCTAGTTTTTAATTTAGTGTTTTATGTATCTTAAGGTATAGTAGGTTAGATAAATATATATACTTATCCCATATGGGATATAGTAAGTATATGTTTTTAAAAAAATATACGGAGAAACAACGGCTTTTTCAGAAAATTCTCATCAAAAATAACGTAAATATATTTATCGTCGCTGTTCAGATACAACTGTATAATTCCGAAATTGGTTTACACTTTTGAAACCGAAAAAATCAGGCCTTCTTTATAAGTAAAATTTTTTAAACACTTGCAATACCGGTAAGTGGTTTGTAAACCAATTTCGACATTTTTG
>JAUYGA010000124.1 GCA_030690755.1 Nanobdellota archaeon | reverse complement strand
TGATGCTATCACACATCTTAATTAACTAATTTTAAATACTAGTTTGACAAGTACTAGTGTAAAATGTATCAAAACAAATGGCCCAATGCATTGGACGATAATCCTGAAGTGAAACATTTGCTTAGGCAGTATAGGCTTGATTTAGAAGAAGAAATCCACGGAATTCTTGATTATACAAAAAAGATTGACAGCAAGGAAAAAAGCGTGATAAACAGAATAAATCAGATTGAGAATGCGCTTTTACTTATGCTCAAAAGGATTGCGTCGCATGAAGAAGCGCAACAACTTATGGATTCCTTGATTGATCTACAAGCCGCGCAAGTCAACATAAATCATAGAAAATTAAAAGCACTGGAAACCAATAACCGTTTTTCTTTACAACTTGAAACAAGATTCTTTAATGAGAATACTGCCAAAATCCTTGCAATAAAGAAAAGGCTCGATCAGGGGATAATTGTTCCTGAGCAAAATCAGATTGTTTATTTGATCTCTGAAATCAAGAAGCTGTTTAAGCTGTATGTTGCGTTCTTTAGTTTTATACAGTTTTCGATAACCCAAATCGATACAAGATTTAAGCAGGAATCAGTGAAACTTGAGCATTATAAAAAGAGTGAGAGAGAATTCATTGATAGAGCAGAAAACAAATTAAGTATAGAACGTTTGAGACTTATGAAGGAAGCTTATCAACATAAAAAACAAATTCTTGAAGATACTGATAAATCAGTTTCTTCTTTTTTTAATCATGAACGCGAGGAATATATCCGATTTTATAAGGACTTGGCTTCTCTTTTGGTTGGCCTGAAAAAAATTAGGGATTTATTTGAAGCAAAACTAAATACGATGGATGCGGTTTTTGAGCATCTTAATAATGAAGTTGATAAATTGAAAGATGCAGAAAAAACTTCCAAATGGTTTGACCATAATGTAAATACCGGCGCTATTATTGGAGCTTATAAAAAGTCGAATGAGCGCGAAATACAACTAGAGCAGATTGCTTTTCTAAGAAAGGTTTACATGATTTTAAGGGATGAAAAAAGTCTCTTGTCAAAAAATGAGCAAAGGATAATGCACATGCTGAATAATGCATATTATCATCTGGTTAAGCAGAGAAGGTTTGTTGCTTGATTGCGTTCTTGTTTTTTAGATGATTGTTTTCATTAAGATAGATATTTGTCACTTAGTTGTGGTAAATATTTAGTTTTTTACTTTTTTTCAGGCAACATTTATAAATGCAAAAGCAATTATTACAGACAGTTAGTCACTGTTTTTTGACGAAAATGCTTTTAAAAATAGAGGTTCTAGACTTTTTAATCTTGGGCTTTTATGAAACCCTGAAGTCAGCAGCAATTCGTGAGGCTCCCCTAAATAAAGCATCAAAAAAGTTGAGGGGGTTGTCGCTGAACGAAGCGAACGCGACACCAGACTTCGTCTGTGTGTCCCTTACGGGTAGGAGAGCTCTCGACGATAAACATACAATCGGCGAGGACGACACTGGCTGCGAAGTGGAAGGGTTTCATAAAAGCCTTAATCTTGATGAAATGCTAATACGATTGATTTTGGGGACAAATGACATTTATCTTGGATATCATTGGAAGAAGCGCGCCTGATGCGCAATTTCTGCTAAGGCCGCTACGGGATATACAATGCTATAATCGAGGCAAAAATCCAGATGTACCTATCGGCAACTTGTCAGATTTAACTCTAACATCAATGTACCATCTTGACATTTTTTCATCAGAACTGAATGGTCGAGGAGAAACATTTGAATTTGAAGGAATAACTTACTCTCTTAAGAATTCTGTTCCGATAACTTCAGATCAGGTTGGGTTCTGCCTTGTCGCGGCTGATAATAAACATCCTATAGATGAAGCGCTATATACGAGATGTTCAATGAGAGCAGCAGAATTGCATTTAACAAATGACGCTCTGAGATGTTTCCAGCCAGAAGATAAAACAAAAGACTGTTTGTTGGTTCAATTGGCGATAGAGTATGCGCAGGGAAGAAGAATGTTTGGGAATGGATCTGGCGCCTCTACAGAAGACGGTGCATTGAAAGTGTATAATATGCATCCTGAAGTTCTGACGCATGTTTATGAGACTGTTGAATCCAGACACCTCGCCAGCAGCATGTTTATTGCTAACATAGATGCGATAAGAGTTCTAGTTCAAGACCTTATCGACCATAAAAAATGATGAGAATCATAAGTTGAATTGATATGTACGATTGTTTATACTATCCTTTTTTAAACAATAAGCAAATATTAATCTGAACGTGTTAAAACTAAGCCGCTGATAAAACTGGTGAAAGATGAGATTTGCGCATATAGCTGACTGTCACATTGGCGCCTGGAGAGATCCAAAACTCAAGGATATAAATGCAGAAGCATTTGAAAAAGCAATAGATTTAGCAGTGCAGAAGAAAGTTGATTTCATAATTCTAGCAGGAGACCTTTTCAACACATCACTTCCAGGAATTGACGGCTTAAAGATTGCTGTGATAAAACTTAAACAATTAAGAGACTTAGAAATAAAGGTTTATGCAATCGCAGGAAGCCACGATTATTCTCCAAGCGGCAAAACAATGATAGATGTTCTTGATCAGGCAGGTCTGCTTGTAAATGTTGTAAAAGGCGATATTGTTGATGACAAGCTAAAGCTTAAATTCACAGTTGATAAAAAAACCGGCGTTAAGATAACAGGAATCTTTGGAAGAAAAGGAATGCTTGACCGCAAGCATTATGAAGAGCTAGTCCGAGAAAATCTTGAAAAAGAAAAGGGATTTAAGATATTCATATTCCATACAGCTCTTTCAGAATTCAAGCCAAAAGAGCTTGAAAAGATGGATGCATCTCCATTATCACTTCTTCCAAAAGGATTCAACTATTATGCTGGCGGACACGTGCATATTGTAGGCAACTTCAATTCAGCAGGCTATGACAATGTTGTTTTTCCCGGGCCTACATTTCCAAATAATTTCAGAGAGCTGGAAGTTCTGCAAAATGGTGGATTCTATATTTATGAAGGAAATGTTGATTCAGACGGTTTTGTAAAAAATGGAAAAACAGAATATGTTCCTGTAATTGTCAAAAATGTATTCTCGCTTGAAATAAACTGCAATGGAAAAGATGTTGACAAGGTCATTGAAGAGCTTGATGCCAAGATAAAAAGAGAGGAATTTCTTGATACAATTGTTACAATAAGACTTGTTGGAAAGCTGGTCAAGGGCAAGCCAAGTGATTTCAATTTCAATGAGATTTTTAAGAAATTTTATAACAAAGGCGCATATTATGTCATGAAATCAACATACAATCTCCGGTCAGCAGAATTTGAAGAAGTTAAGATTGATACAGCATCTGTAGACGATGCAGAAGACAAAATCATGAGAGAACATCTTGGGCAGGTAAAAGTCTCTGGCTGGGACAAGGAGACAGAACTGAAAATGATAAAAGCATTGATGGCCATTCTTGAGACAGAGAAACATGAGGGGGAGAAAGTCGTTGACTTTGAGAAAAGAGTTGTTAAAGAAGTCAATGAAACGTTGAAGTTGGGTTTGTAAAAAAATGTGACAAAATTTATATAATATCCTTGCTTCTATATCGATATGAGGCCTTTAAATATCTTTTTTGTCTGCTTGATTTGTTTATTTTCATTATTTTCAT